>NZ_LZJH01000129.1:0-1316 GCF_001666745.1 Mycobacterium sp. E2699
GGCGACATCGACATCCTGATCACCGACAAGACCGGCACGCTGACGGAGGGCCGCATCCGCCTGGTCGGCGCGGTCGATCCGGCCGGTGCGCCGGCCGAGCCGGTCCGGCGGCTCGGGTTGCTGGCCACCGACGTCGACCCGGAATCCGGTGTGGTGAGCGCCAATCCGCTCGACGCCGCGCTGTGGGACTCCCCGCAGCCACAGCAACTGGTGGGCGGCGCGGTGCGCCGCGTCGCGCTGCTGCCGTTCGACCACGAGCGGCGCGCGACGTCGGTGTTGGTCGACGACGACGGCAACCGCCTCCTCGTCGTCAAGGGCGCCCCCGAACAGGTCCTGGACCGGTGCGACGGGACGCCGGCGGCCGCGGATGCGACCCTGGCGGACTTGTTCGCCGCCGGACGGCGGGTGGTCGCCGTCGCCACCCGCCCGGCCGCCGAGCTGACGGAGCTCACCGCCGACGACGAACACGACCTCACGCTGGCCGGCTTTCTGGTCTTCGCCGACGAACCCAAACCCGCGGCGCGCCAGTCGCTGGCACAGCTGGCCGAACTGGGCATCGAGCTCAAGATCGCCACCGGCGACAATCCGCGGGTCGCCGAAAAGGTCTGCAATGACCTGGGTTTGGCGTCCAAGGGCACTCTCACCGGCGCCGAGCTGGAACCCCTCGACGACGACGGGTTCGTCGACGCCGCGCAAAACCACACCATCTTCGCGCGCATCTCCCCCGAGCAGAAGGCGCGGCTGATCACCGCGCTGCGCCGCAACGGGCGATCGGTCGGCTTCCTCGGCGACGGCGTCAACGACGCGTTGGCCCTGCACGCCGCGGACGTGGGGATCTCCGTAGACAGCGCCACCGACGTCGCCAAGGACGCGGCCGACGTGGTCTTGCTGGAAAAGGACCTGGGGGTGCTGGCCACCGGGGTGGCCACGGGCAGAAGGATTTTCGCCAATACCATCAAGTACGTGTTCATGGGCACATCGAGCAATTTCGGCAACACCTTCAGCGCCGCCGCCGCGTCGGCGTTCTTGCCGTTTCTGCCGATGCTGCCCAGCCAGATCCTGCTGGGCAACCTGCTCTACGATGCCTCGCAGTTGGCGATCCCCACCGACCGCGTCGATGAGGAGCAACGCGATGCGCCGGCGCACTGGAACGTCGCCTTCATCCGCAGGTTCATGCTGACGTTCGGGCCCATCAACTCGCTGTTCGACTTCTTGACCTTCGGATTCATGCTCGGCATCCTGCACGCCGGCGAGGTGGCGTTTCACACCGGGTGGTTCCTGGAAAACCTTCTCACCCAGACGTTTATCGTTTTCGC
>NZ_LZJH01000130.1:0-8676 GCF_001666745.1 Mycobacterium sp. E2699
CTGCGCGCGCTGCCGGATGGCCTGACCTACGGCGTGCTGCGCTACCTGAACGGCGAGACCGACCTGGACGGCTCCGATCCGCCGATCGGGTTCAACTATCTCGGGCGGCTGAGCGCCGGAACCGAGGTGTCCGACGACGTATGGGGAATTTGCGAGGACGGCTTGTCGCTGATCGACGCCAGCGCAAGGTTGCCCATGCCGCTGGCGCACACCGTGGAGCTCAACGCCAGCACGGTGGAGGCCGCCGCGGGCCCTTACCTGCACGCCGGCTGGACGTGGGCGCCCTCGGCCCTGGATCACGCGCAGGTCTCCCGGCTGAGCCGGTTGTGGTTTGAGGCGCTGGCCGGCATCTGCGCGCATGTGCGCGGTGGTGGGGGCGGGTTGACGCCCTCCGATATCGCTGCCGGTCTCAGCCAGCAGCAGATCGACGAACTCCAGCGGCAATATGCGGATAGCTGACGTTTTACCGTTGACGCCCCTGCAGCAGGGGCTGTGGTTTCATGCGCTGACCGACCAGGGCGGCGACGATGTCTATGCGGTGCAGCTGGAGATCGTGTTGCGCGGCCGGCTGGATCAGCATCGCCTGCGCGAGGCGGTGCACACGGTGGTGAGCCGCCATCCCCACCTCGCGGCCCGCTTCTCCGACAAGTTCGACCAGCCGGTGCAGATCATCCCGGCCGATCCCGTGGCGCCCTGGCGGTATGTCGACCTCAGCGGCGCCGGCCCGGACCTCGACGAGCAGATCCAGCAGATCTGCGCCGCGGAACGCGCCGCCGTCTGCGATCTCAACCACCAGCCGGCCTTCCGGGCCGCACTCATCGGTACCGCGGAAGACCAGCACCGCCTGGTGTTGACGAACCATCACATCGTGCTTGACGGCTGGTCGCTCCCGATCCTCCTGGGGGAGATATTCGCCAGCTACCACCGGCAGTGGCTGCCCGCGGCGAGGCCGTATCGCAGCTTCGTGAGCTGGCTGACCGGCCGTGACCTCGATGCCGCCCGCGCGGCCTGGCGCGAGGTGCTCGCCGGTTTCGACACGCCCTCCTTGGTCGGCCCACCGGGCAGAGTCGGCCCCGGGCCCAGGGGGGTTGCGTCGTTCCGGGTGCCCGAGCAGACGACTCGGGCGCTCAGCGACCTGGCCCGCTCCCACCACACCACCGTCAGCACCGTCCTGCAGGCCGCCTGGGCCCAGCTGCTGACGCGGCTGACCGGCCGGAACGACGTCGCATTCGGCACGACCGTTTCGGGCCGGCCGGCGGAGGTGCCCGGCGCCGACTCGATGGTGGGCCTGTTCATCAACACCGTGCCGGTGCGCGCCCGCATCACCGCGCCCACCACTGCCACCGACCTGCTCGACCAGCTGCAAAGCGCCCACAACCACACGCTCGACCACCAGCACCTGGCGCTCAGCGAAATTCACCGCATCACCGGCCAGGACAACCTGTTCGACACCTTCTTCGTCTACGAGAACTACCCGCTCGACGCCGCCGCCCTGCCGGGCGCCGAAGACTTGGCCGTCACCGACTTCATCCACCGCGAATACAACCACTACCCGCTCGCCATCCAGGCCCTGCCGGACACCGAGCTGGGACTTCGCGTCGAATTCGACACCGGCGTGTTCGACGCGGGCGCCGTCGAAACCCTCGTCGAGCGATTCAAGCGGGTGCTGGTCGCCATGACCACCGATCCGGATCGGCGGTTGTCGTCGATGGATGTCCTCGACGCCGGCGAGCACGCGCAGCTGGAGGGGTGGGGCAACCGGGCGGGGTTGACCCAGCCGGTCGGTGTGCCGGTCTCGATTCCGGTCGTGTTCGGTGCGCAGGTCGCGCGCACGCCGGAGGCCGTCGCGATCAGCGCCGGGGACCGGTCGTGGACCTACCGGGAGGTCAAGGGCGCGGCCAACCGGTTGGCCCACGTGCTGGCCGCCCGGGGTGTTGGTCCGGGACAGCGGGTGGCGTTGCTGTTGCCGCGGTCGGCCGAGGCGGTCGTCGCGATGCTGGCGGTGCTGAAGACGGGGGCGGCCTACGTGCCGATCGACCCGGCGGTGCCGGCAGCCCGGATGGAGTTCGTGCTCGGTGACGCCGCGCCGGTCGCCGCGATCACGACCGCCGCCCTGGCCGATCGGCTGGACGGGCGCGACCTGGCGGTCATCGATATCAACGACCCGGCCGTCGACAGCCAGCCCAGCACCCCGCTGCCGCCGCCGCACCCGGACGACATCGCCTACCTCATCTACACCTCTGGTACTACCGGGACCCCCAAGGGCGTGGCGATTCCGCACCGCAACGTCACCAGGCTGCTGGAGACGCTCGACGCCGACTTGGAACTGGCGGGGCAGGTGTGGTCGCAGTGCCACTCGCTGGCGTTCGACTTCTCGGTGTGGGAGATCTGGGGGGCGCTGCTCTACGGCGGACGGGTCGTCGTGGTGCCCGATGCGGTGGTGCGCTCACCGGAGGATCTGCACGCGGTGCTGGTGGGCGAAGAGGTCACCGTGTTGAGCCAGACCCCGTCGGCCTTCTATGCGCTGCAGACCGCCGATGCGGCACAAGCCGAGCTGGAGCCCCGGCTGAAGCTCGAGGCGGTGGTGTTCGGCGGGGAGGCGCTCGAGCCGCAGCGGCTGCGGTCGTGGCTGGACAACCATCCGGGATTGCCGCGGTTGATCAACATGTATGGCATCACCGAGACGACGGTGCACGCGTCGTTTCGCGAGATCGTGGCCGGCGACGTGGACGGCACGGTCAGTCCCATCGGGGTGCCGTTGGCCCACCTCGGTTTCTTCGTGCTGGACGGGTGGTTGCAGCCGGTGCCGGCCGGTGTGGTGGGGGAGTTGTATGTGGCCGGAGCCGGCGTGGCGTATGGCTATGTGGGCCGCGCGGGGCTGACGGGGACGCGGTTTGTGGCGTGTCCGTTCGGGGAGCCCGGGGCACGCATGTATCGGACCGGGGACCTGGTGTGCTGGGGTGCCGACGGGCAGTTGCGCTACCTGGGTCGGGCCGATCAGCAGGTCAAGATCCGCGGGTATCGCATCGAGCTCGGTGAGATCCAGGCGGCGCTGGCCGGGCTGGACGGGGTGGCGCAGGCGGCGGTGATCGCCCGCGAGGACCGCCCCGGCGACAAACGCCTGGTGGGTTATGTCGTCGGCACGGTCGATCCGGCCGCCGCGCGCGCTGCCCTGGGTGAGCGGCTCCCCGAGTACATGGTGCCGTCCGCCGTGGTGGCGATGGAGGCGCTGCCGCTGACGGTCAACGGCAAGCTCGACACCCGCGCCCTGCCGGTACCCGAATACCAGGATGGCGGCCGCTACCGCGCGCCGGCCACCGCGGTCGAGGAGCTGTTGGCCGGCATCTATGCGCAGGTCCTCGACATTCAGCCGCCGCAGCTCGTCGGGGTGGACGACTCGTTCTTCGACCTGGGTGGGGACTCGCTGTCGGCGGTGCGCCTGATCGCCGCGGTCAACGCCGGCCTGGATGCCGGCCTCTCGGTGCGCACGCTGTTCGAGGCGCCGACGGTCGCCCAGTTGGCGCCACGCATCGGCGGGGACGAGGCGCGGCTGGAGCCCCTGGTACCTTTCGCGGCCGGCGAGCGGCCCGCGGTCATTCCATTGTCGTTTGCCCAGAGCCGGTTGTGGTTCATCGACCAATTCCAAGGCCCCTCAACGATTTACAACATGGCGGTGGCCTTGCGGCTGAGCGGGCGGCTGGATGCGGACGCGTTGGGCGCGGCGCTGGCCGACGTGGTGGCCCGGCAGGAGAGCCTGCGCACGTTGTTCACCGCTCACGACGGTGTACCCCGCCAGGTGGTCGTGCCGGCCGAGCGGGCCGACTTCGCCTGTGCCGTCGTTGACGCCGCCGGGTGGCCGGAAGGGCAACTCGCCGACGAGTTCGACACCGTGGCGAGCCACCAGTTCGACCTCGCCGCCGAGATCCCCCTGCGCGCAAAGCTTTTCCGCATCTCCGACGACGAACACGTCCTGGTGGCCGTGGTGCACCACATCGCCGCCGACGGCTCATCGATCACCCCGCTGGTGCGCGACCTCGGGGTGGCTTACGCCAGCCGGAGCGCGGGGCAGGCCCCCGGCTGGGCCGACCTGGCGGTGCAGTATGCCGATTACACGCTGTGGCAGCGCGCGCAGCTGGGTGAGCTCGGTGACAGCGGCAGCCGCATCGCCGGGCAGTTGGCCTACTGGCAAGAGGCGCTGGCCGGGATGCCCGAACATTTGCAGCTGCCCACCGACCGTCCTTACCCGCCGGTCGCGGATTACCGCGGCGCCACCGTGCCGGTGGAGTGGCCGGCCGAGTTGCAGCAGCAAGTCGCCCGGGTCGCGCGCGAACACAACGCGACCAGCTTCATGGTGATGGAGGCCGCCCTGGCGGTGTTGCTGGCCAAGCTCAGCGCGAGTTCCGATGTGTCCGTGGGATTCCCGATCGCCGGGCGCCGGGACCCCGCGCTGGACGACGTGGTGGGCTTTTTCGTCAACACCTTGGTGTTGCGGGTCGATCTGGCCGGTAACCCCAGCATTGCCGAACTGCTGGCTCAGGTGCGGGCGCGCAGCCTGGCCGCATACGAGCACCAAGACGTGCCGTTCGAGGTGCTGGTGGAACGGCTCAACCCGACTCGAAGCCTGACCCATCACCCGCTGGTCCAGGTGATGCTGGCCTGGCAGAACTGGCAATCCCACAACGACCCCGCCGCCGGGTTGACCCTGGGCGATCTGCACATCACGCCGGTCCCGCTCGACAGCCGGACCGCCCGCACGGATCTGGCGTTCACGCTGGGCGAATCCTGGACCGACGCCGGTGAGCCCGCCGGCATCGCCGGAGCGGTGGAGTTCCGCACCGACGTGTTCGACGCCGCCAGCATCGAAATCCTGATCGACCGATTCAAGCGGGTTTTGGTCGCCATGACCGCGGACCCGGAGCAACGGCTGTCGTCGATCGATGTGCTCGATGTCGCCGAGCACACCCGCCTCGACGAGGTGGGCAACCGCGCGGTGCTGACCCGGCCCGCACCGGCAGCGGTGTCCGTTCCGGTGCTGCTGGCGGCGCAGGTGGCCCACGCCCCGCAGGCGGTCGCGCTGACCGCGGGGGACCGGTCGATGACCTACCGCGAACTCGACGAGGCGGCTAACCGGTTGGCGCACTTGCTGTCTGGCTACGGGGTAGGGCCGGGCGCATGTGTGGCCCTGCTGTTCGAGCGCTCGGCCCAGGCCGTCGTCGCCATGCTGGCGGTGCTGAAAACCGGGGCGGCCTACCTGGCGATCGATCCCGCGCTGCCGGAGGCGCGGCTCGGGTTCATGCTGACCGACGCCGCGCCGATGGCCGTGGTCACCACGGCGGCCCTGCGGTCGCGCCTGGACGGGCGAGGTCTGCCGGTCATCGACGTCGACGACCCCGCCGTGGCAACCCAGCCCGTCACCGCGCCACCGGCGCCTTCCCCCGACGGCATCGCCTACCTCATCTACACCTCCGGGACCACCGGGACCCCCAAAGGCGTGGCCGTCACCCACCGCAATCTGGCGCACCTGGCGGAGTCGTCGCCCGTCGACCTGCCGGCGGCGCAGGTGTGGACGCAGTGCCACTCGTACGCTTTCGACTTCTCGGTGTGGGAGATCTGGGCCGCGCTGCTGGGCGGCGGCCGCCTGGTGGTGGTGCCCGACGCGGTCGTCGGGTCACCGGACGATTTCCACGACCTACTCGTCAGGGAACGGGTCAACGTGCTGACCCAGACGCCGTCGGCGGTGACCGCGCTGCGTCCGCAGGGACTGGAGTCGGTGGCGGTGCTGCTCGGTGGCGAGGCGTGCTCGGCCGAGGTGGTCGATCAATGGGCGCCGGGGCGGGTGGTGATCAACGCCTACGGCCCGACCGAGGCCACGGTGTATGCCTCGATGAGTGCGCCGCTGTCACCCGGCACCGGGGCGGCGCCGATCGGGTCGCCGGTGTCGACCGCGGCGGTGTTCGTTCTCGACGAGTGGCTGCGTCCGGTGCCGGCCGGCGTGGTCGGCGAGCTGTACGTGACCGGACGCGGTGTGACCGTCGGATATGTCGGCCGGGCCGGCCTGACCGCGGCGCGGTTTGTGGCCTCCCCGTTCGGCCAGCCCGGGACACGCATGTACCGCACCGGGGACCTGGTTCGTTGGCGCCCGGATGGGCAGCTGCAATATCTCGGGCGGGCCGACGAGCAGGTCAAGATCCGCGGGTATCGCATCGAGCTCGGCGAGGTCCAGGCCGCACTGGCCGGGCTCGACGGGGTCGAACAGGCGGTGGTGATCGCCCGCGAGGACCGCCCCGGCGACAAGCGTCTGGTCGGCTACGTCACCGGGACCGCCGAACCCGCCGCGGCGCGCGCCGCACTGGCCGAACGACTGCCGGCCTACATGGTGCCGACCGCGGTGGTGGGGCTGGCGGCGCTGCCGCTGACGGTCAGCGGCAAACTCGACCAACGCGCCCTGCCGGCGCCGGAGTACCAGGACACCGGTCGTTACCGCGCCCCGGCCACCCTGACCGAGGAGATCCTGGCCGGCATCTACGCCCAGGTGCTCGGTGTGGAACGCGTCGGCGTCGATGACTCGTTCTTCGACCTCGGCGGCGATTCCCTGTCGGCGATGCGCCTGATCGCCGCGGTCAACAACGCCCTGGATGCGGGCCTGTCGGTGCGGGTGGTGTTCGAGGCTCCCACGGTGGCTCAGTTGGCGCCACGTATCGCCGCTTCGGGCGGCCGGCTGGAACCGTTGCGGGCCGTCGAGCGACCCGCGGTGATTCCGTTGTCGTTTGCCCAGAACCGGTTGTGGTTCATCGACCAGTTGCAGGGCCCGTCGCCGGTGTACAACCTGGCGGTGGCGCTGCAACTGCGCGGACCGCTGGATGTGGACGCGCTGGGCGCGGCGCTGTCCGATGTGGTGGGCCGCCACGAAAGCCTGCGCACGCTCTTCGCCGCCCCCGACGGAATACCGCAACAGCTGGTGGTGGCCGCCGACCGCGCCGACTTCGGTTGGGCCGTCGTCGATGCCACCGCATGGCCGTCCGACCGGCTGCAGCAGGCCGTCGACGAGACCGCGCGCCACACCTTCGATCTGGCGGCCGAGATCCCCTTGCGGGCGAGGGTTTTCCGCGTCGCCGACGACGAACACGTGCTGGTCGCCGTGGTGCATCACATCGCTGCCGACGGCTTGTCGATCCCGCCGCTGGTGCGCGACATGGCCGTGGCCTACGCCGGCCGGCGCCTGGGGCAGGCCCCCGACTGGGCACCGTTGCCGGTGCAGTATGTCGATTACACGCTGTGGCAGCGCGCGCAGTTCGGCGAACTCACCGATCGCGAGAGTCCCATCGCCGCGCAGCTCGCGTACTGGGAGGAGACCCTGGCGGGGATGCCCGAGCGGCTGGGGCTTCCCACCGACCGGCCGTACCCGCCGGTGGCCGATCAACGCGGCGCCAGCGTGCCGGTGGAGTGGCCCGCCGAGTTGCAGCGCCAGGTTGTCCGGGTGGCCCGCGAGCACAATTCGACCAGTTTCATGGTGATGCAGGCCGCCCTGGCGGTGCTGCTGGCCAAGCTCAGCGCGAGTTCCGATGTGGCCGTGGGCTTCCCGATCGGCGGGCGGCGCGACCCCGCCCTCGACGAGTTGGTCGGGTTCTTCGTCAACACGCTGGTGTTGCGCGTTGACGTGGCCGGCGATCCCAGTGTCGCCGAACTGCTGGCTCAGGTGCGGGCCCGCAGCCTGGCCGCCTACGAGCACCAGGACGTGCCCTTCGAAGTGGTGGTCGAACGGCTGAACCCCACGCGCTCGCTCACTCATCACCCGCTGGTCCAGGTGATGCTGGCCTGGCGCACCCTGCACGGCAGCACCGGCGACGCCGCGTTTGCGCTGGGCGACCTCGAGCTCACGCAGCTGCCGGTGGACACGGGCACGGCCCGGATGGATCTGGCGCTGGCCCTCGAAGAGTACTGGGACGACGACGGTGAACCGGCCGGCATCGGCGGGGCGGTCGAGTTCCGCACCGACGTCTTCGACGCCGTCAGCATCGAAACCCTGATCCAGCGTTTGCAGCGGGTGTTGGTCGCGATGAGCGACGACCCGACCCGGCGGCTGTCGTCGATCGGCGTGCTCGACGACGTTGAGCGCGCCCGGCTGGCCGGCTGGGGTAATCGGGCGGCGTTGACCCAGTCGTTGACGGCGTCGGCGGCGATTCCGGCGGTGTTCGCCGCGCAGGTGGCGCGGGTGCCCGATGCCGCGGCGGTGAGCTTCGAGGGCCGGTCGATGACCTATCGGGAGCTCGACGAGGCGGCCAACCGCTTGGCGCAGGTGTTGATGGGCCACGGGGTGGGTCCGGGGCAGCGGGTGGCGTTGCTGTTGCCGCGCTCGGCGCGGGCGGTGGTGGCGATGCTGGCGGTGGTGAAGACCGGGGCCGCCTATGTGCCGATCGACCCGGCGGTGCCCGAGGCGCGGATGCGGTTCGTGCTCGAGGACGCCGCGCCGGTCGCCGCGATCACCACCGGCGAGCTGCGCCCGCGGCTCGAGGAGCGCGGCCTGCTCGCGATCGATATCGATGATCGCGCCGTCGACACCCGGCCCGGCACCGCGCCGCCTACACCGGCCCCCGATGACATCGCCTATCTGATCTACACGTCGGGTACGACGGGGACCCCGAAGGGGGTGGCGGTTCCGCATCGCAATGTGACGCG
>NZ_LZJH01000131.1:0-1203 GCF_001666745.1 Mycobacterium sp. E2699
CGCGGATTCATACGGTCAACGCAACATCCACTGATTTTGGAGGTTGCTATGCCGCGTGGTCATCCGATTGCGAGGTCGGTCAAACGTCAGCTTTTCGATCTGGTCTGTCAGGGCGCGGCCGTAACGCGGGCGTCGTCGGAGTTGGGTGTGTCGCGCAGTACTGGGTGGGTTTGGTGGCGCGACGCTGGTGCGATGGAGCTACTTAAAGGCACAGGTGATCATGGTTTAGCCGACCCGGGAGATTTATCCAGGCCGGGCGGGCGGGGCCATCGGCTCAGTTTTGAAGAACGCATCGAGATCATGCGCGGCCGCGACGCTGGTCTGAGCCCGGCTGATATCGGTGAACTGCTCGAACGGGACCGGACAACAATATGGCGTGAGATCAAACGCAACTGTAATGCCGACGGGGATTACCACGCCGGCATGGCTCATGCCCGCGCGACGCGCAAAGCGCGTCGGCCCAAGGCATTTAAGCTCGTCGATCATCCGCTGTGCGGGAGCATCGAGGCGTGGATGGGCGATGGGTGGAGCCCCAAGCTCATCGCTGATGTGTTGGCCCGCGATTACCTCGCTGACAAGCTGATGAGGGTGAGCCACGAAACCATCTACCAGTGCCTGTATGTCCAAACTCGTGGCAGTCTGCGCGCTGATTTGCACAAATACCTATCGACGAAGCGCTCAGCGCGCAAGACTCGTGGCCATCCCGGGCGCACCGGGGTATATGCCCCGGGTGAGGTATTCACCATTAGCGACCGGCCCGCCGAGGTCGAGGATCGTGCCGTACCGGGGCACTGGGAAGGCGATTTGATCCTGGGCGCCGGCCATGGCAGCGCTATCGGCACCCTCGTGGAGCGGGCCACCCGGTTCACCATCTTGCTGCACCTGCCCAGCGATCACACCGCCCAGACGGTGGCGGCCGCGATGATCGAGGCGATGAGCGAGCTGCCCGAGCACCTACGGCGGTCGCTGACCTGGGACCGGGGCAGCGAAATGGCCAACTGGGAGCACATCCAGCTGCAGCTGGGCTTACCGGTATTCTTCTGCGACCCGCATTCCCCATGGCAGCGCGGCACCAACGAAAACACCAACCGGCTCTTGCGATTCTGGTTCGAAAAGGGCACCGACCTCAGCGGCCACACCAAAGCCGATCTCAAACACATCCAAGACAAGCTCAACAGCCGGCCCCGGCCGACCCTGAACCTC
>NZ_LZJH01000132.1:0-884 GCF_001666745.1 Mycobacterium sp. E2699
ATCCTGCTGGCCGGCACCGCGATCGTCTCCTACTTTCTCGGCGACAGCATGCAGGCGATCATCATCGGCGTGATCCTGGCGGCCAGCATCGGCTTGGGGTTCGTCAACGAGTATCGGGCCGAGCGGGCCGCCGCCGACCTGCACGCGGCCGTGCACCACAACGCCGTGGTGCGCCGCGACTCGAAGTTCGTCACGATCGGCGTCACCGACCTGGTGCCCGGTGACGTGGTCCGCCTGTCGCTGGGCGAGGCCGTGCCCGCCGACGTCCGGCTGATCGACGTCACCGGCCTGGAATGCGACGAGAGCATCCTGACCGGCGAGTCGACGGGCTCGGAGAAATCGCCGCAGCCTGTGCCGGCCGGCGCCGAGCTGGCCGAATCGACCGACCTCGCTTTCATGGGCACCATCGTGAGCGCCGGGGAGGGCACCGGGGTGGTGTACGCCACCGGCAGGGATGCCGAATTCGGCCGCATCGCAGCGGGTTTGGACAAGCGCCAACCCGAGACCGATTTCCAGGTGGGGCTGCGCCGGTTCTCCTACCTGCTGCTGCAGGTCGCGATCGCGCTGATGGTGGTCATCCTGGTCAGCAACCTGCTGCTGCACAAGCCGATCATCGATTCGGTGCTGTTCTCGCTGGCGATCGCGGTCGGCATCACGCCGCAGCTGCTGCCCGCCGTGGTGAGCACCAGCCTGGCGACGGGATCGCGACAGCTGGCCAAGGCCAAGGTGCTCGTCAAACGCCTGGTGTGCATCGAGGACCTGGGCGACATCGACATCCTGATCACCGACAAGACCGGCACCCTGACCGAGGGCCGCATCAGCTTGGTCGACACCGTCAACCCGGCCGGAGTGCGCAACGACTCGGTGCTGCGGCTGGCCCTGCT
>NZ_LZJH01000133.1:0-28145 GCF_001666745.1 Mycobacterium sp. E2699
CGGTCCCCCCGGCCCC
This sequence comes from Mycobacterium sp. E2699, assembly GCF_001666745.1. NCBI lineage: Bacteria > Bacillati > Actinomycetota > Actinomycetes > Mycobacteriales > Mycobacteriaceae > Mycobacterium > Mycobacterium sp. E2699. The sequence continues at coordinate 17 of NZ_LZJH01000133.1, forward strand.
GAACAGCCCGATGGCGCTACCCCCTAGGCCGCCGTTGCCCCCTCGACCGTTGACGAAGTTGTTTGCGCCACCGAAGCCGCCCGCGCCACCGTTGCCGTAAAGCAGGCCACCGGCGCCGCCCGTGCCGCCGGTGCCCCCGGTGCCGCCCGCCACGTTGGCGCTGCCACCCGTGCCGCCCGCGCCGCCGTGGCCAAACAGGCCGGCCGGACCGCCGTTGCCGCCGTTTTCGCCGCCGGCCCCGGACCCGCCGTTGCCGCCATTGCCCCAGAGGATCCCGCCGGCCCCGCCGTTTTGCCCGGTCCCGGGGGCCCCATTGGTGCCGTTGCCGATCAGGGGGCGCTGCAACAGCAGCTCGGTGGGTGTGTTGATCACGCCGAGCACGTCTTGCAGGGCGGTTTGTAGCGGTGACACACTGGCCGCCTCGGTGCCGGCATACGCGGCAGCGCTCGCGCTGAGGCTTTGCACGAACCGCTGATGGAATGCCGCCGCCTGGGCGCCGACTGCCTGGTAGGCCCGCCCGTACTCGGCGAACAGCGTCGCGACCGCGGCCGACACCTCGTCGGCGCCGGCGGCCAACACCCCTGCTGTCGGGCCCCATGCGGCCGCATTGGCCGCGCCGACTGCGGCACCGATGCTTGTGAAATCGCTTGCGGCTGAGGTGATTACGTCGGGCATTGCGATGACGTACGACATCCCGGACCTCCCGAAGCGTCACGACCAGGCGGTCGGCACCTCAGCGGGATCGTCGGGTCATGCGGAATACAGAAAGCGTAGGAACGTCAATGACCAATCGCAACGGCCTATAAAGCGTTGGCCGCAGATTTGTCAGCTAACACCCGGAATCGACATGTGCATCACGCATCGTTCGGCAGTGGCCAACCCGGCCAGGTCCAGCGATGGACTTAGCAGTGGGGGGCCCAGCACCTCTGGTTGGGACAATAGGTCGAACGTGCGGTATTCACCAAAGATCCGACGTCCAGCAACGTCACACCCGCCGGATCCAAGTTGGCGTGGATTTGGTTGGCGATCTGCTGGGGCGTCCAACCCCACCCGAGATCGTCGCAGATGAGGTGCCCCATGCCGATGAGTGCCTCGTCGTGGCCTGCCGGCCAGCTGAGCCCGGCGGCGCGCAGTTGAGCGAGGTAGGCGTCATTGGTGGGATCGGCGGTGGCAGTCGCAGCGCCGGTGGCCAGCGCGACGCCGACCATCACGGGAATGCTCAATCCTGCCAGCCAGCGAGGTGAGGGCATTTGACGCACTTCCTTTCTTCTCGGCATCGAGGATGCCGTTGTGCGGTCCAGAGCGACACGAATATGAAGAATAAAGAAGTCTGGAGAAATACCGCTGATGAACAGCTGAATAATCGGCGTTTTGGACGATGGACCGCTGCCGGCACCTGTGCCGGGCGGACGTGATTTCACTTTGTGGAGCCTAGGGGAATCGAACCCCTGACACCCGCCTTGCAAAGGCGGTGCTCTACCAACTGAGCTAAGGCCCCTCGTCGTGGCTCGGCGGCTGATCGGGTGAATCGGCCACCGCCACGTGCCAGACCTCGACCCCGCGCCGTGACCGCACCACCGCCGCCGCTATCGCGACCACTGCCAGTGGCAATGCGAGCCTCACACAACGTCTGGACGGGCACATGGTTGTGGGCCTGGGAGGACTCGAACCTCCGACCTCTTCGTTATCAGCGAAGCGCTCTAACCGCCTGAGCTACAGGCCCTTACTCGCGTACGACCGAGCGACGAGATTACCGCACTCGCCGCCGGACCCCCAAAACCCCGTGATCGCCACTGGTCCGATGGCGTCGACCCACCGCGCCCGGCTGCGCCGCGCTTGTGATCGCCACTGGTCCGATGGTGTCGACCCACTAGTCCCGATCGGCCAGTGTGACTTCGATGCCACCGATCAGATCGGTGGTGAGGTTGTAGACGAACGCGGCGATGGTGGCCATCGCGGTCAGCAGCACGATGTTGACCAAGCCGATCAGCACGGCGCCGCCGAAGATGGTGCCACTCGAGACCAGTTCGCCGCTGCTGCCGCTGGTGTTGTTCAGCAGGTCGCCGACGTTGCTGTTCAACTTGGCCCACACGCCCATGCCGCCGAGCACGAGGTAGAGGAAGGCCACCGCGATCATCCACACGAAAAACAACGCCACCGACAGCAGCAGCGACACCTTCAGGGTGCTCCACGGATCGATCCGGCGGATCTGCATGCTGGCCCGAACGGGCCCGCGGGTACGCCGCGACACCTGCAGCCGGTTCTCCCGGCCCTCGCGGTTTTCCCGGCTCTCGGCCGTCGCCGTCCGGGCGGACGACGACGAGGGGCTCGGCGCCTCGGCGTTGCGGTCCGGTGCGGGTTTGCGCTGCGGGGGCCGCGGCAGCGGTCCGGACAGATCGGGCAGCTCGCTGGCGTAGGCCTCGGCGGGTGGGCCTTCGCCCCGCGCCGGTGCGGCATCGAACTCGTACGCCGGGTGCTTCGGGCGCGACCCCGCGCCGCCCCCCGGCGCCGCGGTGCCGAAGATGACGCGGTTCGTCCGCGCATCGGCACCGGAGGGCGGGCCCGCCGGCCGCGGCGCGGCCTGGGGTTCGGCTTCGCGATGCGCCGGCGCTGACGGCCGCGCCCCGCCCTGGGGGCCACCCGCCTGCGCGGGCGCCGCGCGGTGTGCACCGGCACGCTCGACCGCACCGTCCCCGTTGATGCTGTCGCCCTTGTTGGGGGCGCCCGGCTCGTTCGGTGAGGTCACCCCGACTCCTTAGGTCTTTTGCGATGGCTCCTGCGCGGCGGCAGTTGAATTATGTCTGGTCGGCCCGAGTTTATGCCTTAGGAATCCTGTCCGCCGTCGGCCTCCTCGACGACCTCGTCCGCGGCTTCCTCGGCGTTGCGCGCGATGGCCAACAAGGTGTTGTCCTCGCCCAGGTTCATCAGCCGCACACCCTTGGTCTGCCGTCCCGCCTTGCGGACCTGGCGCGCCGCCGTGCGGATGACGCCCCCTCCGGAGGTGATCGCGTACAGCTCGCTGTCGTCGTCGACGATCAGCGCGCCGACCAGCCTGCCACGGCGGCGGTCGTACTGAACGGTCAGCACTCCCTTGCCGCCGCGCCCCTGGACCGGGTACTCCTCGATCGCCGTGCGCTTGGCGTACCCGCCGGACGTGGCGACCAGCAGATACGTGCCCTCGCGGACCACGTTCAGCGACAACAGGTAGTCGTCGGCGTTGAACCGCATGCCCTGCACGCCGGACGTCGCCCGTCCCATCGGGCGCAACGCCTCGTCGGTCGCCGAGAACCGGATGGACTGCCCGTTGGCGGAGACCAGCAGCAGGTCCTCCTCGGACGAGCAGAGCACCGCGCCGACCAACTCGTCGCTGTCGCGCAGGTTGATCGCCACGATCCCGCCCGAGCGGTTGGAGTCGAAGTCGGTCAGTTTGGTCTTCTTGACCAGGCCGTTGCGCGTCGCCAACACCAGGTACGGGGCGTCCTCGTAGCTGCGGATCTGGATGACCTGCGCGATGCGCTCCTCCGGCTGGAAGGCCAGCAGGTTGGCCACGTGCTGGCCTCGCGCCGTCCGAGAGGCCTCCGGCAGCTCGTAGGCCTTGGCCCGGTACACCCGTCCCTGCGTGGTGAAGAACAAGATCCAGTCGTGGGTGGACGAGACGAAGAAGTGCGCGACGATGTCGTCCTGCTTGAGGCCGGCGCCCTGCACGCCCTTGCCGCCGCGTTTCTGGCTGCGGTACAGGTCGGTCTTCGTGCGCTTGGCGTAGCCCGTTTCGGTGATCGTGACGACGACGTCCTCGCGGGCGATCAGGTCCTCGTCACTCACCTCACCGTCGGCGGCCACGATGCGGGTGCGACGGTCGTCGCCGTGCTTGTCGACGATCTCGGTGAGTTCGTCGCGCACGATGGCCCGCTGGCGCTCAGGCTTGGCCAGGATGTCTTCCAGGTCGGCGATCTCGGCCTCGATCTTGGCCAGGTCGTCGATGATGCGCTGACGCTCCAGGGCCGCCAGGCGCCGCAGCTGCATGTCGAGAATCGCCTGGGCCTGGATCTCGTCGATGTCGAGGAGCTCGATCAGGCCGGTGCGGGCGATGTCGACGGTCTCCGACGCCCGGATCAACGCGATCACCTCGTCCAGCGCGTCGAGCGCCTTGACCAGGCCGCGCAGGATGTGGGCCCGTTCGTTGGCCTTGCGCAGCCGATAGGTGGTACGGCGGACGATGACGTCGAGCTGGTGGGCGACGTAGTGGCGGATCAGCTGGTCCAGCCGCAGGGTGCGCGGCACGCCGTCGACGATCGCCAGCATGTTGGCGCCGAAGCTGGTCTGCAACTGGGTGTGCTTGTAGAGGTTGTTCAGCACCACCTTGGCCACCGCGTCGCGCTTGAGCTCGATGACGATGCGCAGGCCCACCCGATCGCTGGATTGGTCTTCGATGTTGGCGATGCCGGCGAGCCGCGCGTCGCGGACCTGCTCGGCGATCGAGGTGATGAAGTTGTCGTGGTTGACCTGGTACGGCAACTCGGTGATCACCAAAGACGTTCGGCCCCTGGCCTCTTCGACCTCCACCACGCCGCGCATCCGGATCGAGCCGCGGCCGGTCTTGTACGCGTCGCCGATGCCCTGCGTCCCGACAATCAGCCCTGAGGTGGGAAAGTCGGGTCCTTTGACCCGTTCCATGACGGCGGCCAGCGTGGCTTCCTCGTCGGCCTCGTGGTTTTCCAGGCACCAGAAGACCGCCTCGGCCAGCTCACGCAGGTTGTGCGGCGGGATGTTGGTCGCCATGCCGACCGCGATGCCACCAGAACCGTTGGCCAGCAGGTTGGGGAACCGGCTGGGCAGCACCGTCGGTTCTTGTACGCGCCCGTCATAGTTCGGGATGAAATCGACTGTCTCCTCGTCGATTTCGCGCAGCATCTCCATCGCGAGCGGAGTCAGCCGCGCTTCGGTGTTGTGGCTGACGAAGCCGTTTGTGATGAACGCGTGGTCGTCGGTGTCGACGCGGAGGCTGTAGACGGGTTGCACGCCGGCCTCGGTGACCGCAGCGACTTTGGCGTAGTAGAACCGGCCGTCGGTGAGCTCGGTTGCGATCGCCGCGGCGTCTGCATCATCGCCGTAGTGAAGCAGGAACGCGGCCAGTCCGGGAACCTCATCGACCGTGGGGGCTGCATACGCCATTGGCGGCGTGTTGCGTGCGTAGGCCCCATGCTCGGCGCTCATCACAGCGCAGTCGCCGGGTCGGATCTCGTCAATCAACTTCCACAGGAGTGTCGGCACACCGCCCACGGCCACGAGACACAGCAGCGGATGGTTGCCGGTGCCCGTAACCTCGCAGCCCTCGACCGTCCGCACGGTGTAGGTCTCGTGCTCGCCGGAGTGGAACAACCGGTCGGCGCGCACCGGATTGCCGTGCCGATCAAGGACTTTGATGTCTATGACGTTGTCGGTGTTTGGCAGCGCGCCGGGCACGATGTCGGCGATCCGTATCGATTCGCCGGAAGCCAGCGCCACCGACGTATCCGCGCTGACGCAATACCTCATCGCGGCCGGCGGGTCGTTGCCCGGCGAACCGAAGTTGCCCTGCCCGTCGACGAGCGGGTAGCGCAGCGACCACGGCTGGGCCATGCGCACCAACGTGTCGTAGATCGACGCGTCGCCGTGCGGGTGGTAGTTACCCATCGTCTCGGCCACCGACCGCGCAGACTTGGCGTGGCTGCGGTCCGGCCGGAACCCGGAGTCGTACATCGCGTAGAGAACCCGGCGGTGCACCGGCTTGAGGCCGTCGCGCACCTCCGGCAGGGCGCGGCCCACGATCACGCTCATCGCGTAATCGATGTAGCTGCGCTGCATCTCCTGCTGGATATCGACCGGTTCGATGCGGTCGCCGGCCTCGTCGCCGGGTGGCAGCGTGGTGTCAGTCATCTATTCCTCGTTTTTCGGGGTATGCGCGTCTGACCGATCAGACATCCAGGAAGCGAACGTCCTTGGCGTTGCGGGTGATAAAGCTGCGGCGCGCGTCGACGTCCTCGCCCATCAGGATCGAGAACAGCTCGTCGGCGGCCGCCGCGTCGTCCAGGGTGACCTGCCGCAGTACCCGCACGGACGGGTCCATCGTGGTCTCCCACAACTCCTTGGCGTCCATCTCGCCGAGACCCTTGTAGCGCTGGATCCCGTCTTCCTTGTTGATTTTCTTGCCGGCCTTCAGTCCGGCCTCCAGCAGGCCGTCGCGCTCGCGGTCGGAGTAGGCGAACTCGGGATCGCTGCGCTGCCACTTCAACTTGTACAGCGGCGGCTGCGCCAAGAACACGTGACCGTTTTCGATCAGCGGCCGCATGAAGCGGAACAGCAGCGTCAACAGCAGCGTCGAGATGTGCTGGCCGTCAACGTCGGCGTCGGCCATCAGCACGATCTTGTGGTAGCGCAGCTTGCTGAGGTCGAACTCGTCGTGGATCCCCGTGCCGAGCGCGGTGATGATCGCCTGGACTTCGGTGTTCTTCAGCACCCGGTCGATGCGGGCCTTCTCGACGTTGATGATCTTGCCGCGCAACGGCAGGATGGCCTGGAACATCGAGTCGCGGCCGCTCTTGGCCGAGCCGCCGGCCGAATCACCTTCGACCACATACAGTTCGGACTTGCGCGGGTCCGTGGAGCGGCAGTCGGCCAGCTTGCCCGGCAGGCCCCCGAGGTCGGTGGCGCTCTTGCGGCGCACCAGCTCCCGGGCCTTGCGGGCGGCGATGCGCGCCTGCGCCGACGAAACCGCCTTGTTCACAACGGTTTTCGCCTCCGAGGGGTTGGCCTCGAACCAGTGTGTGAGCTGTTCGTTGCACACCTTCTGCACGAAGGACTTGACCTCGGTGTTGCCGAGCTTGGTCTTGGTCTGCCCCTCGAACTGCGGTTCGCTGACCTTCACGGAAATGACCGCTGCCAGGCCCTCCCGGATGTCGTCGCCGGTCAGGTTGGCGTCCTTCTCCTTCAGCAGCTTCTTGTCTTTGGCGTACTTGTTCACCACCGAGGTCAGCGCGCTGCGGAAGCCCTCCTCATGCGTGCCGCCCTCGTGGGTGTTGATCGTGTTGGCGAAGGTGTGCACCGACTCCGAGTAACCGCCGTTCCACTGCATCGCGATCTCGACCTCGTGGCCGGTGCCCTTGCCGTCGAAGTCGATGACGCTCTGCTGGATCGGGCTCTTGGTCCGGTTGATGTGCTTGACGAAGTCGACCAGCCCGCCGGGGTAGTGGAAGGTGCGGTGCTTGACCTTGTGCGGCGCACTCGACTCGGCCGCTTTTTCCTCGGCGCTCTTCGGGGCGTCGGCGGTGTCGCTGACGACCTCTTCGACGACCTCGTCCTGCTCCACCCGCTCGTCGGTGAGGTTGATGGTCAGACCCTTGTTCAGGAACGCCATCTCCTGAAGGCGGCGGGCGACCGTCTCGAAGTCGTAGTGGGTGGTCTCGAAGATGTCGGGGTCCGCCCAGAACCGGATGATGGTTCCGGTCTTCTTGGTGGCCTCGCCCTGTTTGAGGGTGCCGGGCACGGCGTGGTCGTAGAACTGCGACCACTCGTATCCATCGCGCTTGATGTCGACCTCGAGCCGGGTCGACAGCGCGTTGACCACCGAGACGCCAACGCCGTGCAAGCCGCCGCTGACGTTGTAGCCGCTGTTCTCACCGCCGAATTTGCCGCCGGCGTGCAGTTGCGTCATGACGACGTCGACGGTGGGGGCGCCGGTGGCGTGCATCGCCACCGGGATGCCGCGGCCGTTGTCGGCGACTTCCACGCCGCCGTCGTCGAGCAGCCGCACGTCGACCTGCGTCGCGTAGCCGGCCATCGCCTCGTCCACCGAGTTGTCGACCACCTCCCAGATGAGGTGGTGCAAACCGCGCTCGCCGGTGGAGCCGATGTACATGCCCGGGCGTTTGCGGACGGCCTCCAGCCCTTCGAGAACGGTAATCTGTTCAGCGCCGTATCCGGATTGGGGCTTCTTCTTCTGGGCAGCCACGGTCGGAATGCTCTCCTTGGGGTTTCATGCGGGCGGTTCGGTCACCGCTACAGCCGCACCCCACCACTCTACCGTGAACGGCCCTCGGCACCGACTCTGTGGGCGCGTTTCTACCCAGCTAACCGCGCCGTGCGGACGATTTCTTCGTTCCGGGCGCGTCCTGACGTGCGTTATGTAAGTCCGCGCGGTTGTGGCGGCTCTCAGCGCCCTGTTGATGCAACCGCGACTGGGGATCGTTCGGGCCGCGAAACGCCTCAGCCGTACGTGTCGCGGGGCCCGCGGCCGGCGATGTGACGTGGGCCCTTACGCCACGACGGCGCGGTCGGCCCGGTGATTTTCAACGACGTGACGACGCCGTTGCCGACCGCCGCGGCGATCTTGGCCAAAAGTTGCGCCTGCATCATCCGCAGCTGGGTTGCCCACGCCGTCGACTCCGCCGTCACGCTGAGGACGCCGTCGCTGAGTGCGGTCGGGGTCGCATGGTCGGCGATCTGGTGTCCCACCACCGAGGGCCAGTGACCCAGCACCGTGCCTTCGGCGACGCGCGTCGACCAGCCGCGCTTTTTCGCCAGGTCACGCGCCAGCCGGCCCAGCGGCTGCGGATCGCGCGTGTCGGGCCCCGGGCCCGACCAGCTCCGTCGTTGGCCCGCCACACGCCGCGGCGCCGCCGGAGCCGACCGCCCGCGGCCGGCGTCCTTACCCTGCGCGCGCGCGGCCGCGCGTGCCTCCTCGAGCGTGCGGCGCACGAGATCGATCCCGGTCAGCCCGCCGAGGCGGTCGACGTCTTCCCCTTCACCGGCATCGGTCATGGCAGCACCGCCGACACCCGGCCCGAGTCGTCATCACGCAAATCGATGTGCACCCGTCGCGCGTCCCAGTCCGCCGGGATGTCTTCCAGCACCGCCGCGGTGACCAAAACCTGCTCGGCCGATTCGGCCACCGCCGCCAATGCGCGCCGACGCGTGGCGTCCAGTTCGGCGAACACGTCGTCGAGCAACAACACCGGGTCGGTGCCCTCGGCCCGCAACAACTCGTACGCCGCCAACCGCAACCCGACCGCGAACGACCACGATTCGCCATGGCTGGCAAAGCCTTTGGCGGGCTGGTCGCCCAGCCGCAAATCGAGGTCGTCGCGGTGCGGACCCACCAGACACATCCCACGGTCCAATTCGGCATCACGACGCGCTGCCAGCGCCGCCAACAGTGCTGTCTCCAGGAATTCGCGGTCGCTCCCCTGGAAATCTTGCGGATTGTGATCGCCCAGGCTGGCGCGGTAGCCGATCGAGGCGGGCCGCGATCCGGGCGCCACCAACTGATAGGCCTTTTCCACTTCGGGCGCCAGCTCGTTCACCAGGTCGATCCGCGCCGCCATCAGTTCCGCTCCGTGCTGGGCCAGCCGGCTGTCCCACACGTCCAGGGTGTCCAGGGCGCCTTGGTCGCCGCGATGCCGCGCGCCGGACAGGGACTTCAACAGCGCCGTGCGCTGCCGTAACACCTTGTCGTAATCGGCGCGCACGGCAGCGACCGTCGGCCTGCGCACCGTGGCCAAATCGTCGAGGTAACGGCGCCGGTCGGCCGGATCCCCGCGGACCAGCGCCAAGTCCTCGGGGGCGAAGAGCACCGCGCGCAGCACGCCGACCACCTCGCGCGTGCTGCGCACCGGTGAACGGTTCAGGCGCGCCTTGTTGGCCCTGCCCGCCGCGATCTCGAGGTCGATCGCGCATTCCCTGCCGTCGTTGACGACGATCGTCGACACCACCGCGCGCTCGGCGCCGGCACGAATCAACGGCGCGTCTGTCCCGACCCGATGCGAACCCAAGGTGGTCGAATACCACAGGGCCTCAATGAGATTCGTCTTCCCGAAGCCATTGGGACCGACGAACACCGTCCGCCCCGGCTGCAATTCGAGGTCGGCGTGTGCCCAGGACCGGAAATCGCGCAGGCCCAGATGCCGGACGTACACCTACCCGGGCAATCGAACTGGCATCAACAGGTACACGTAATCGGTGGGCAGTGCGGCGAACGGCCCGTTGCCGCCGGGGGAGCTGTCGTCGCCGGCCGCCGGGCGCAGCAACGCGGGCTTCCCCGGGGTCGTGAAACCAAACGACACCCGCTCCGAATGCACCGACGCGAGCCCGTCGGTCAGGTAGGTCGGATTGAAGGCGATCGTCAGCGGTTCGCCCACGAAATCCACTTGAAGGTCCTCTTCGGCCCGGCCCACGTCATCAGCCCCCGCGGAAAGCCGCAGCGTTCCCTCGGAGAACTCCATCCGGACCTGCGCACCCCGGTCGGCCACCAGAGCCACCAACTTGATGGCCTCGGTGAGCTCGGCCACGTTGATGGTCGCGACGGCCGTGTGCTCGGCCGGTAGCAACTGCCTGAATTTGGGGAACTCCGCGTCCAGCAGTCGCGTCGTACTGCGTTTGCCGCTACCGCTGATGCCCAGCAGCCCCTCTTTCCCGACACCCGCGCCCGCTCCCAGCGACAACCGAACCTCAGACCCGTCGGCGCCGGCTTTGGCCGCCTCGGCCAGCGTCTTCGCCGGCACCAGCACCGCGGCTTCGATGTCGGGCGACAACGCCGACCACGTCAGCTCGCGAACCGCAAGCCGGAACCTGTCAGTGGCAGCCAAAACCACCGTGTCGCCGGAAATCTCAACCCGAATCCCGGTCAGCATGGGCAGCGTGTCATCGCGGCCGGCGGCGATGGCCACCTGACCGATCGCCTCCGCGAACAGATCCGCCGGCAGGGTGCCGGTACCTTCCGGCAGCGCGGGCAGCGTCGGGTAATCCTCAACCGGCATGGTCGGCAGGGAGAACCTGGCGCTTCCGCACGTCAGCGCGACCCGGTTGCCGTCCACATAGAAGTCGACGGGCTTGTTGGGCAACGCCCGAGTGATGTCCGACAGCAGCCTTCCGGATACCAAAACGCTTCCAGGAGAAGCGATTTCAGCAGCAACCTGGGCTTCGGCCGACACTTCGTAGTCGAAACCGGAGATCGTCAGCCCCTCTTCGGAACCGGACAACAACACCCCGGACAACACGGGAACCGCCGGCCGCGACGGCAAGTTCTTCGCCACCCACGACACCGCGTCGGCGAAGGACTCTCGCACCAGACGAAACTTCAAGTCGGTGAGGCCAGCTGTTGTCGTCGCCGCGTCCATAGCGTCCCTTTACCTGCCGAGTGTCGGAAAATCACAGTGGCTAGCCGCCCGTCGCTAGCAGTCGCTGAACAACCGTAGATCTTCTGCGGCCATCTTGAAAGCTAATCGCAAGGGCCGACAAGCCGCGTCGTCGACGGCACGCACCGCGCCCGGGCGACGCGCGTCCCCAACGCCGTTCTTCAAAGAACAAACTACGGATAGATCTCAGTACTAGTAATAAGTGCTGTGCATTCTGGGGACAGCAGGACCTTGTCGCAGCTAGGGGAGTCATCGGGTTGTGGATGACACCGTTGACAACACTGTGCGCGGCCGTGGCGGGCTGGGGATCGGCGTGAGGTGTGCATGCGAACCCGCTTGGTGCACCGATCTTTGGACGGATTTTGCACAACGCTGCGCACAGCGTGACGGTGTGACACGTGTGACAGGGGAGTGAGAAGTTTTTCGAAAAAAATTTGGTGGATGCGCCGAAGTCAGCGCTTGGACCGCTGCCGGATCCGGGTGGTGAGTTCCTTGACGTGATCGAAGACCTCACGGCGCTCGGCCATCTCGGACAAGATCTTTCGTTGCGCGTACATGACCGTGGTGTGGTCGCGGCCGAAGGCCTGGCCGATCTTGGGCAGCGACAAGTCGGTCAGCTCGCGGCACAGGTACATCGCGATCTGCCGCGACTGGGCCAGTGCGCGGGTCTTGCCGGGGCCGCGTAATTCCTCGACGGTGGTGTCGAAGTACTCGGCGGTGGCGGCCATGATCGTCGCCGCGCTGATTTGCATGGTGCTGGCGTCGGCGATGAGGTCGCGAAGGACGATCTCCGCAAGGGACTTGTCGATCGGCGTCTTGTTCAGCGACGCGAACGCGGTCACCCGGATCAGGGCGCCCTCGAGCTCGCGAATGTTGCGTTCGATGCTGCTGGCGATGAGCTCGAGGACGTCGTCGGGCACGGCCAGCCGCTCCATTTGCGCTTTCTTACGCAGAATCGCGATGCGGGTCTCGAGTTCCGGCGGCTGGACGTCGGTGATCAGGCCCCACTCGAACCGGGTCCGCAGCCGGTCTTCGAGGGTGGCGAGCTGTTTCGGCGGCCGGTCGGACGAGATGACGATCTGCTTGTTCGCGTTGTGCAGCGTGTTGAAGGTGTGGAAGAACTCTTCCTGGATGCCTTCTTTGCCCTCGATGAACTGGATGTCGTCCACCAGCAGCACGTCGACGTCGCGGTAGCTGCGTTTGAAGGCCACTTTGCGGTCGTCGCGCAGCGAGTTGATGAAGTCGTTGGTGAATTCCTCGGTGGAGACGTATTTCACCCGCATCCCGGGGAAGAGGCGCTGCGCATAATTACCCGCCGCGTGCAGGAGGTGCGTCTTGCCGAGGCCGGATTCGCCCCAGATGAAGAGCGGGTTGTAAGCGCGGGCCGGCGCTTCGGCGATGGCCAGGGCCGCGGCATGCGCGAAGCGGTTGGAGGCGCCGATGACGAACGTGTCGAACGTGTAGCGCCGGTTGAGGCTGGTGCCGCCGGCGATCGCGGGGTCGGCCGCGTGCGGGCGTTCGGTGAAATAGTTGGGCCAGCTGTGTTCGGCGGCGACTTCCCCGTTTTCGTCGCCCTCGTCGCCGTCGATCGAGGTGTCGAGGAGGGAGTCGTCCGGCTGGCCGGCGGCCTGGATCTCCGGGTCCGCGGTGAAGGGCTCCGCGGCGGTGAAGGCTCCGTCGTCGCCGTCGTCGGCGGGTGGGGCGATGCGCACCCCGAGTTGGATCTGCTGCCCGAGCCGGCGGCTGAGCGCGTCGGTGATCGGGGCGCGCAGGTGACGCTCGATCTCGTTCTGCACGAAGCTGCTCGGCACCGACAACAGGGCGAATCCCTCGACGATGGTGAGCGGCTGGACGAGGTTCAGCCACGCCCTTTGCTGTGGGGTCAGCGGGGTGGCGAGGGCGGTGCGATTGGAAGCGATGCCGTCGGAGACCGAGTCGCCGTTCAGCTCGGAGACGACCGCGTTCCAAACTGTCGTGAATCCTGAACCGGGGTCATCGGTCAACGACGTAATCTCCCTGGTTCTCGCAGATCCCGGGTCGAGGGGCAACCACGCTTGCCGACGAAACGACTGTCCACATAGTTATACACAGGTGTGGACAGGATGATGGTAAACGAGCCGCAGCCTATCGGCGACGGCCCATGATCTCCGCGCTGAGGGCAACCCGTGCGAGTCGCCTAGACAGCTAGTCGATCCGCCATCCTCGCTTCGTCGTCGAGCGCCGCTCCACTCTGAAACGGCATTGCCAGAAGCTAACAGTTTTCCGCGCGGCTGCCAACCGTTCTGCTGCATTCCAATCGGCCTCTTTAGGGTTGTTTGGGGCCTGCGTATGTGTCGTCGACCCATCGTGCCGCAACGACGTCTGCGAGAACTCGGGTTTTCACGGATGAGGTCAGTTGGGTCCGTTGGGGGAGACCAAGTTTGACCCAGCGAAGCCGCGTCAGTACCCTCAAACAGTCGCCCGAAAGTCGGCGATACGGCTGCGACCCGGACGAAGCCCGGGGACCGCGCCGGCCAGCAGCAAGGCTTAACCTCCGATCGTCTCGCAGACGAACGCGGTCGGATGGTTCGAAGACGAGGAGAACGCCGTGGCCAAGGGCAAGCGGACCTTCCAGCCGAATAACCGGCGCCGAGCCCGCGTGCACGGCTTCCGGTTGCGGATGCGCACCCGTGCCGGGCGCGCGATCGTCTCCAGCCGGCGCCGCAAAGGTCGCCGCGCCTTGACTGCCTGATCGCAACACCGGGCTTTTCAGCGGTGCTTCCCGCGCGCAACCGCATGAGGCGGTCAACGGAGTTTGACGCCGCGGTGAAGTACGGGATGCGCTCGGGGCAGCCCGACGTCGTCGTGCATGTGCGACGCGCCCCAGAAGACGGCGCGGGTCCGCAGGTCGGGCTGATCGTCGCCAAAACGGTGGGGTCGGCGGTCGAACGTCATCGCGTCGCCCGTCGGCTCCGCCACGTCGTCCGCACCATGCTGGACGATCTGCACCAATCGGACCGGGTGGTGATCCGGGCATTGCCGAGCAGCCGCCAGGCGTCGTCCGCCCGGCTCGAACAGCAGCTGCGGCGGGGCTTGCGTCGCGCCTTCGCCGCGGCGGGAAGCGACCGATGAGTGCACCGGCGCGGTCACGCGCGGCGAGCCGGGCCGCGGTGCGCGGACTGATCTTCCTCATCCAGCTGTACCGGCACATGGTGTCGCCGCTGCGCCCGGCGACGTGTCGGTTCGTGCCGACCTGTAGCCAGTACGCCGTCGACGCCCTCACCGAATACGGCTTGGTCCGGGGGAGCTGGATGGCCGCGGCCAGGCTCGCCAGATGCGGACCATGGCATCGGGGAGGATGGGATCCGGTACCGGATCGACACGCATGCCGGGCGAGCTGCGAATCCGCCGGCCCCCCCACTGGACAAGCGGGGGACCCCGCGCCGGAGCAACGGGAGAGTGAATCTTTTGTTTGATTTCTTCAGCCTCGACATCGTCTACTACCCGGTGTCGTGGATCATGTGGGCTTGGTACAAGTTGTTCGCGGCGTTGCTCGGACCGTCGAATTTCTTCGCCTGGGCCCTGTCGGTGATGTTCCTCGTGTTCACCTTGCGGGCCCTGCTGTACAAGCCGTTCGTGCGCCAGATCCGCACCACCCGGCAGATGCAGGAGCTGCAGCCGCAGATCAAGGCGCTGCAGAAGAAGTACTCCAAAGACCGCCAGCGGATGGCGCTCGAGATGCAGAAACTGCAACGCGAGCACGGCTTCAATCCGGTCCTCGGCTGCCTGCCGATGCTCGCGCAGATCCCGGTGTTCCTCGGGCTGTATCACGTGTTGCGGTCGTTCAACCGGACGACCGGAGGCTTCGGCCAGCCGCACCTGTCGGTGGCCCAGAACCGGGCGACGGGCAACTACTTCTTCAGCCCGTCCGACGTGGCCCACTTCCTGGACGCGAACCTGTTCGGCGCGCCGATCGGCGCGTTCATGACGCAACATTCCGGGCTGGACGCCTTCAC
This sequence comes from Mycobacterium sp. E2699, assembly GCF_001666745.1. NCBI lineage: Bacteria > Bacillati > Actinomycetota > Actinomycetes > Mycobacteriales > Mycobacteriaceae > Mycobacterium > Mycobacterium sp. E2699. The sequence goes on from NZ_LZJH01000133.1 coordinate 15,180, forward strand.
CCACTTCAGCCGCCCGGCGGTGATCGCGGTCGGCGCCCCGGTGATGATCCTCGCCGGTGTCGCGACCTACTTCAACAGCCGCGCATCGGTAGCCCGGCAGAGCCCGGAGGCCGCCGCCAACCCGCAGACCGCGATGATGAACAAGCTCGCGCTGTACGTGTTTCCGCTGGGCGTCGTCGTCGGCGGGCCGTTCCTTCCCCTCGCGATCATCCTGTACTGGTTCGCGAACAACATTTGGACGTTCGGGCAGCAGCATTACGTGTTCGGCATGATCGAAAAAGAGGACGAGGCGAAGCGGCAGGAAGCCGTTGAGCGCCGAGCGGCCAACGCGCCGGCGCCGGGCGCCAAACCGAAGCGCGGCCCCAAGGCGACAACGGGGAGCGACAACGGCTCGTCGACGGCGAGCAACGACGCCGAGCGGGAGACCGAGGAATCCACCGACGGTGCGGGCGAGGCGGAAACGGCAACCGCGCGACCGGACAAGCCGAGCCCGGCTCGCAACACTGGACCGACCAATCGCACCCCGCGACCCGGGGCGCGACCCAAGAGGCGAAAACGCTGACGCGTCGCCACAGCTTAAGGGGGACCCCGGGCGAATGGCCCAAGTCGGACGGGAACCCCGCGGATGAGGGAGAGAGAGAACGACATGACAGACGCCGAGACGACCGAACGCGACGTTGACGCGGAACTCGACACGCAAGCGCCGGCAGCCGAGGACGAGGTGACGGCGGAACGGGACGCCGACCAAGTCGACGACCTGGAGGAGCGACTGGTCGCCGAGGGCGAGATCGCCGGCGACTATCTCGAGGAGCTGCTGGACCTGCTGGACTTCGACGGCGACATCGATCTCGACGTCGAGGGGGATCGGGCCGTCGTGAGCATCGACGGCAGCAACGACTTGAACAAGTTGGTCGGCCGCGGGGGTGAGGTGCTCGATGCGCTCCAGGAGCTGACCCGGCTCGCGGTGCACCAGAAGACCGGCGTGCGGAGCCGGTTGATGCTGGACATCGCGAGCTGGCGCCGGCGCCGGCGCGAGGAGTTGGCCGCCCTGGGCGACAAGGTGGCACGGCGGGTGCTGAACACCGGTGAGCGCGAGGAGCTTTCTCCCATGACACCGTTCGAGCGCAAGATCGTCCACGACGCCGTCGCAGCCGTTCCGGGGGTGCACAGCGAGAGCGAGGGGCAGGAGCCGTCGCGGCGCGTCGTTGTCCTGCTCGACTAGCGCGCCGAGTCACAGCCGTGTAATTCGCGGGGTTCAGCCGGACGGCCACAGGGATCGAGGATGTTTCACGTGAAACAGGAACGCGAGATGTTTCACGTGAAACACGGCGACGGGACGACCGGCCCGGGGTCCGGCGACGCGCCGGCCGACCCCGGCTCCCTGACCGACGCGGCTACCGCCGTCTTCGGCCCGGGGATCGACACCGCGCGGCGCTACGCCGAGCTGTTGGCCGGCCCGGGCGTCGAACGCGGGCTCCTCGGTCCCCGCGAGGTCGGCCGGCTGTGGGACCGCCACCTACTCAACAGCGCGGCGGTCGGGGAGCTCCTCGGACCGGGGGAGCGGGTGATCGACATCGGCAGCGGTGCCGGGCTGCCGGGGATACCGCTGGCGATCGCGCGGCCCGACCTGGAGGTCGTCCTGCTGGAACCGCTGTTGCGGCGAAGCGAGTTTCTCACGGAGGCGGTCGCCCAACTAGGGTTGTCGGTCGAGGTGGTGCGCGGGCGCGCGGAGGAGCGTTGGGTGCGGGATCGGTTCGGCGCCCGGGACGTCGCGGTGTCGCGGGCGGTCGCATCGCTGGACAAGCTGACGAAGTGGAGCATGCCGTTGCTACGGCCCGACGGGCGGATGGTCGCCATCAAAGGGGAGCGCGCTCCCGAGGAAGTGGAAACATACCGGCGTGTGATGGCGGCTGCGGGCGCCGTTGATGTCAGGGTGGTGACATGTGGCGCGAACTTTTTGCGTCCGCCCTCAACCGTGGTGTTAGCGCGACGCGGAAAGCCGTCGCGTCAAGGACCGACTCGTATCGCAGACAGGGGGACACGGTGAGTTCTCCACCCGAGTGGTCGGGCGGTTCCGCGCCGGCCGAGACGGCGGCGCCCCCGGACGGCGCGCACGGGGCCGATCATGTTTCACGTGAAACATCGGACGACTTCGATACGCCGATCGGCGCCGCCGCCGAGCGGGCCATGCGGATCCTGCACACGACCTACCCGCCGCTGCGACGGCCGGCCCACCGCCGCCTGTTCACCGTCGCCAATCAGAAGGGTGGCGTCGGAAAGACCACCACCGCGGTCAACCTCGCAGCCGCGCTGGCGGTGCAGGGGCTCAAGACCCTCGTCATCGACCTCGATCCGCAGGGCAACGCGAGCACGGCGCTCGGCATCCACGACCGTCAAGCGGGCACCCCGTCGTCCTACGAAGTCCTCCTCGGCGAGGTGTCGTTGCGGGACGCGTTGCGGCCCAGCCCACACAGCCCCCGGCTGTTTTGCGTGCCGGCCACCATCGACCTGGCGGGCGCCGAGATCGAATTGGTCAGCATGGTCGCGCGTGAGAACCGGCTGCGCACCGCCCTGGCCGAGCTCGACCAGTTCGACTTCGACTACGTCTTCATCGACTGCCCGCCATCGCTCGGGCTGCTGACGATCAACGCCCTCGTGGCCGCGCCGGAGGTGATGATCCCGATCCAGTGTGAGTACTACGCGCTGGAGGGCGTGTCGCAACTGATGCGCAACATCGAGATGGTGAAGGCGCACCTCAATCCGCAACTCGACGTCACCACCGTGATCCTCACGATGTACGACGGGCGGACCAAGCTGGCCGACCAGGTGGCCGAAGAGGTGCGCCGGTACTTCGGAACCAAAGTGCTGCGGACGGTGATTCCGCGCAGCGTCAAGGTTTCGGAGGCGCCCGGCTACAGCATGACGATCATCGATTACGACCCCGGTTCCCGGGGCGCGATGAGTTACCTCGACGCGAGTCGCGAACTCGCCGAACGTGATTGACCGCCATCCTGAAGGGACGACCATGACGCAGCCGTTACGCAAGAAGGGCGGCCTCGGCCGCGGCCTGGCTTCGCTGATTCCCACCGGTCCCGCCGAGGGCGACCCGGGCCCGGCGACGCTGGGTCCGCGGATGGGGGACGCGGCGGCGGACGTCCTGATCGGGGGACCGGGCCCGGACCTGGCGCCGGCGGGCGCGGTGTACCGCGAGATCGCGCCCACCGACATCGAGCGCAACCCTCGCCAGCCCCGGCAGGTGTTCGACGAGGAGGCGCTGTCGGAATTGGTGCACTCCATTCGCGAGTTCGGCCTGCTGCAGCCGATCGTCGTCCGGGCGGTGACCGGAACGCCGGGCGGTGCGCGATATCAGATCGTGATGGGGGAGCGGCGTTGGCGCGCGGCCCAGGAGGCGGGCCTCGCCACGATCCCGGCCATCGTGCGCGAAACCGGTGACGACAACTTGCTGCGCGACGCCCTGCTCGAGAACATCCACCGCGTGCAGCTGAACCCGTTGGAAGAGGCGGCTGCATACCAACAGTTGCTCGACGAATTCGACGTCACCCACGACGAACTGGCGTCCCGCATCGGCCGGTCCCGGCCGCTGATCACCAACATGATCCGGCTGTTGAAGCTGCCGATCGCGGTTCAGCGCCGGGTCGCGGCGGGCGTCCTGTCCGCGGGCCATGCCCGGGCGCTGCTGGCCCTGGAGGCAGGCCCGGAGGCTCAGGAGGAATTGGCCGGGCGGATCGTCGCCGAGGGTCTGTCGGTGCGGGCCACCGAGGAGGCGGTCACCCTGGCCAACCGGGGCGACGCGGCCAGCCCCGCCCCCCAGCGCCGCAAGCCGATCCAGATGCCCGGCCTGCAGGACGTTGCCGATCGGCTGTCGAACACGTTCGACACGCGGGTGACGGTCAGCCTGGGCAAACGGAAGGGCCGGATCGTGGTCGAGTTCGGTTCGGTGGAAGACCTTCAGCGGATCGTCGACGTGATGACCCCGCGCAAGGCCTGACCGGCGACACGGTGTAATTACGTCACTGTGACATTGCGCCGGCTGCGGGATGCGGATGAGCCGCACCCGTCATCGCATCGTGACCCAGTTGTGATGTGGCCCAGCGACTTTCGTGGTGCGGCCGATGAGGCGCGGTGCCCGACCGGAGTTTGCCGCGCCGGTTGAAGTGGTGCAGCAAACACTGGTCCGATGGTGGCCAATTCTCCTATCCTGGAGGGGTTGCCGGTGGCCCCGAGAATGGAAGGCCGCGGTACCGGACGGAAGCCAGGAGGCTAGTGTCTGCTCGAATCATGCCCTTGCGGCTCGAGGCTTTCGAGCAGCTTCCCAAGCACGCGCGCCGCTGCGTGTTCTGGGAGGTCGATCCGGCGACCCTCGGTAACCAGGACCACCTCGCCGACCCGGAATTCGAGAAAGAGGCCTGGCTGTCGATGGTGATGCTGGAGTGGGGCTCGTGCGGTCAGGTCGCGACGGCGATCCCGGACGAGCGCAGCCATGCCGAGCCGCCGTGCCTGGGGTATGTCCTCTACGCGCCGCCCCGCGCCGTGCCGCGGGCCCAGCGGTTTCCCACGGCGCCGGTGTCCGCCGATGCCGTGCTGTTGACGTCGATGAACATCGAGCCGGGGCAGGCCTCCGACGACCTGCCGCACGGGCTGATCGCCCGGGTCATCGACGAGCTGGTCCGCCGCGGGGTCCGGGCCCTGGAGGCTTTCGGCCGCACGCCGGAGGCCTCCGAGTTGCAGGATCCGCGGACGGTGGATCCCGATGTCCGGCCGGTGCTCGAAGCCCTCGGCGACTGCTCGGTCGACCACTGCATGATCGACGCCGAGTTCTTGAAGGACGTGGGATTCGTTGTGGTGGCGCCCCATCCGTTCTTCCCGCGGCTGCGGCTGGAACTGGACAAGGGGCTGGGCTGGAAGGCCGAGGTCGAGGCGGCGCTGGAGCGCCTGCTGTCCAGCGCCCAGCTGCAGGAGCCCGTCGGCGCGGGTGCGGCTGCTTCCTCCGTCACCTCGAACAGCGTGCAGACCGGGGAAGGTGGTTAGGAACCGCCCAGCCGGGATGCCCGTTCCACCGACAACTCGTGAGCCAGCAGTTCGGCGAAGGTGAAAGTGCCTGTGGGCCGGTCGTTTTTGCCGAGCAGATAGAGCCGTTTGACCGCGGCCAGGATGCCCTCGGCGATGGCGTCGCGGGTCTGCGTCGAAATCAGCATCGCCTGGTCACGGGGGTTGGTGATGTAGCCGACGTCGACCTGAACGGTCGGCATCCGGGTCAGCCGCAGCAGGTCCCAGGTCCGGCCATGCGTTCGGCAATCGCGTAAACCGGTGCGGGCCACCACTTCTCGTTGAATGAAGTCGGCGAGGTTGCGGCCGATGGTCGACACCGAACCGTGCGAGTTGCCGAAGTGGAAGGACGCCACGCCGTTGGCCGACGGGCTCGCCTGGGATTCGCAGCGCAGGCTGATCATCAGGTCCGCGCCGACGTTGTTGGCCGTCGCGGCGCGCTCGGGGTCCGACGGGCTGCGATTGGTCGGCCGGGACAGAAAGGTCTCCATGCCAATCGCGGTCATCCGGCCCTCGAGCCGGCTCGCCAAGTCCCACAACACATCCGCTTCGCTGATGGGTCCGGCCGGGCCCTGCATGATCAGGCCGCGATCCGCGCCGCCGCGGCCCGGGTCGATGATGATGCGCTTGCCCGACAATTTGGGGCCGGACCGGCGGACCAGCTCCTCCTCGCGGATGGCGTGTGGTGAGCCGCCGGTGACCCGCGAGCTCAAAAAATACAAGGAGCGCAAGGTTTCTGGACCGCAGATGCCGTCCGCGGCGAGCCCATACTCGCGCTGGTACGACATCAACGCGTTGTGGGTCTGCAGTCCGAAGTGGCCGTCGACCAGGCCGGTGTAGAACCCGAGGTCCTGCAGCCGCGCCTGCAGCGTCGCCACGTCGTCGCCGTAGAGCGGGGCACCGAACTGGTGGTACAGCGTGCGCGCGCCGAGCCGGTACGAGGCCTCCTTCAACGCGCGGTAGGTGGCCTCGCCGACGATGCCGTCCACCAGCAACCCGCGATTCTGCTGGAAAGCGCGCACCGCCTGATCGAGCTCGGTGTCGAAGACCTCGGGGGCCACATGCCGGCCGGTGGTCATGTCCTCGTCCGGATTGTCCAGCATCCCCAGCGTCGCGAGCGTCGCCCGGATCTCGGTCACGGCTGCGCTGCGGTCACCACAGCGCAGCGCGTCGCCGTCTACACGGCGCGGACTCGACATACCAAGGGCCCTCCGGGACAAGGCTGAACACGGGCAACAGCTAGCCGTTATTGTCGCAGACGCTTCTCAATTTTCGGAAAACCCCAGGCTAAGCCCGGGCGCGGCGTGGCGAGCCGGATAACGCCTCAGGTGAGGTTCGGAACCGCGTCGGAGAGCTCCCGCAGCAGCGCCGCCTTGCCCTTGGCGCCGACGATGCGCTTCACCGGCTGGCCGTCCTTGAACAGGATCATCGTGGGGATCGAAACCACCTGGAAGTCGCGAGCGGTCTCCGGGTTGGCGTCCACGTCGAGCTTGGCGACGGTGAGCTGACCCGCGCGCTCGCTGGCGATCTCCTCGAGAACCGGCGCGACCATCTTGCAGGGCCCGCACCACGTCGCCCAAAAGTCAACCAGCACAGGCGTATTGCTGCCCAACACCTCCGTGGAGAACGACGCGTCGGAGACTTCTATTGTGCTGCCGGATTTTTCGGCGTCGGTCATCGTGGTGCTCCAATCAGTGTGTCGGTACCCTCGGCGGTTGTTTCGTGCTCGGCCAGCCAACGCTCGGCGTCGATGGCCGCCGCGCAGCCACTGCCCGCGGCGGTGACCGCTTGCCGGTAGGTGCGGTCGACCAGGTCGCCGGCGGCGAACACCCCGTCGAGCGAGGTGCTGGTGGTGCGCCCCCGCACCAGGACGTAGCCGTCGGGATCGACGTCGACGACGTCGCGCACCAGGCCCGAGCGTGGTTCATGACCGATCGCCACGAAGGCGCCGGTGACCCGGAGCGTCGACTCCGCGCCAGTTACGTTGTCGCGCAAGCGAAGTCCCGTCACCGTCGTGTCGCCCTCGACGGCGAGCACGGCGACGTTGGTGACGAACTTGATCTTGTCGTTGTTGCGAGCGCGTTCGAGCATGATCTTGGACGCGCGGAACTCGTCGCGGCGGTGCACCAGCGTCACGCTGGTGGCGAAGCGGGTCAGGAAGAGGGCTTCCTCCATCGCCGAGTCACCGCCGCCGATGACCGCGATGTCCTGGTCGCGGAAGAAGAACCCGTCGCAGGTGGCACACGAGCTCACGCCGCGCCCCAGCAATTCCTGCTCGCCGGGGACCTGCAGGTAGCGCGCCGCCGCGCCCATGGCCAGGATGACGGCCCGGGCCCGATGGGTCTCGCCGTCGGCGGTGACGACCGACTTGACCGGACCCGTCAACGAGACCGATTCGATGTCCTCCATCCGCAGGTCCGCGCCGAAGCGCAGCGCCTGCTCGCGCATCTCGTCCATCAACGCCGGGCCGGTGATGCCGTCGCGGAAGCCGGGGTAGTTCTCCACCTCGGTGGTGGTCATCAGCGCGCCGCCGAACGAGGTGCCCTCGAAAACCAGGGGCTTCAGCTGCGCGCGGGCCGTGTAGAGGGCCGCGGTGTACCCGGCGGGACCGGAACCGATGATGATGACGTCGTGGACGGTGTCCTGGGTGTCGGCGGGGGTATCGGCAGTCATTCGAGCCTTTCGGGTGCGGAAGCTACGTCTACGAACGCCAGCGTAGGCGCCGGTGTTCCCGGGGTACTGGGCACCAGACTAAGGGCGCTGGACCTGCGTGTTGGCCAGCAACCCGGTGTCCGCGGCGCTGCAATTGAGCGCCACCGCGAAGACCGCCAGGTTGTCGGGCGTGTCGGCGGGCAGCACCAGCAGCACACCGGGGCGGGCGTTGATCTCGACCGGCCGCGCTCCGAGCACCCGCGTTGACGCGGGATAGCCGAGCCCGCCGAGGCACGACGCGCGGCGCGCGGGATCGGCGAGCGGGCCGTAGTCGGGACTGCGGTTCAGCAGCTCGAGGATCTCGTCCTGCGACAGCGGGATGGCCATCGGCGGTGTCGACACCGTGATGTGCTGCGCCGTCGCGGGGGTGCTGGGGGTGGGCTCCGGCGCGTTGAGCAGCGCCACCGTGCCCACCCCGATCGCCGCCAGTACCGCCCCCGCGCCGGCCACGGCGGCGGCCAGCCGCGCGGGGCGGATGTGCGGCCGCGCCGAGTGCTCGAGACCGACGCCCGGTTCGTTTCCTTCCCCATCCAGCGCCGCCGAGATGCGGGCGGTCACCTCCGGCGGCACGTCGGGGGCCCCGGAACCCGAGGTGTCGTCGGCACCCAGCGTGGCCACGTCGCAGCGCACCCGGTTGAGGGCGCGCAGGATGCCCTGGGCCTGCGGGTCGTCGCGGACCCGGCCGCGGATGCGGGCCGCGGAATCGTCGTCGAGCAGACCGGCCTGCAGGTCGGCCAGCAGCTCGACCGTCAAAGGCGGCTCGTCGTCGTCGGGTTCACCCATCCGCCCCAGTGTCCGTCATGCGCTGCTTGACGGCCATGGGTGCGGCCCGGTCGGGACCGGCGTTGAGGTAGCCGAGCAGCTCGGCGAGCCGGACCCGGGCGCGCGAGCATCGGCTCTTGACGGTGCCTTCGGCGACGCCCAGCAGGGCGGCGGTGTCGGCCACCGAGTAGCCCTGCATGTCGACGGCCACCACCGCCGCCCGTTGCTCCACCGGCAGGCGCATCAGGGCCCGTTGCACCACGATGGCCGTCTCGACCTGCGCCGTGCGATCGGCGACCGGATAGACGTCCTCCAGCGGCGCGGTCGGGTGGGCCTTGGTGCGGCGCAGCCGGTCCAGGCAGGCGTTGACGACGATGCGGTGCAGCCAGCTGCCCACCGCCGCGTCGTGCCGGAACGAACCCGCGCCCCGATGCGCCGAGAGCATCGCGTCCTGCAGAGCGTCTTCGGCATCCTCGCGGGTGCGGGTGGTCAGCCGGGCCAGGCGGTGCAGCTGCCGTTGGTGGCGGTGGAACAGCTCGCCGAAGGCGCGGCGGTCGCCGGCGACGTGGGCTGCCAGCAGCTCGGCGTCGGTGCGTTCGCCCTGGCTGTTCCCCCCGAGACCCACGGCCGGACAGTAACCAATCGGGGGGTCGCGCGGCACTTCACCGATGCAGGGTTTGTGAGTGCGTCAGGACGCTGCTTGAACGGTGATCTCCGAGAAACCCGCCTGGCTCTTGCCGCTGGTGGTGCCCAGCGTGGAGATCCACACCAGCAGGTTCGACGTCGGCGCGCCGGACCGGACCGGAATGACGTTGTGGCCGGGCTTGAGCGTGAAGGCCGGGGCGAGCACGGTGGTGTCTTCGAGCTTGGCGGGCGAGGCCGTCGACGACGAGCGGATCTCGACCTTGGTGCCGGTGCTGGGCGTGTCGATGGTGACCTGCCCGACCACCGTGGGCTGCGGAAGCTGCAGCATCAGCCCCTCGCCCTGCTTGAAGCTGGGGAACGGGACGGCGTCGGTATAGACCTCGGTCGCCCAGGCGGTGGAGGGGTCGCCGTCGATCGCCTGCCCGGCCGTGCCCGGATTGTCGGGATCGCCGTCGGGGGAGAAGACGGTGGCCTTGGTGGGTTTGACGACGCTCCCGGACGCCGCGGAAGCCGGCGCCGACGAGGATGTCGACGACGACGGCCCGTTCAGCCCCAACTCGTCCTTGTTGAGGCCGCCGACATTGCCGAAGATCTTGCTCACCACCGACGCCAGCACCAGCAGGGCCACCACGATGACGGCCAGGGCGGCGCCGACGCCGATCAGCACGTTGCGGCGCCGGCGCGCAAAGTTCGCATACTCGCGGCCCGAGGTCGGCCGCGCGGTGGTCGGTGGTGGCGAGTCGTCGATCGGCCCGAGCACCTCGGTGCGGTCGGCCACCGCGGTGGCCTGCTGCAGCAAGTTCAAAAGCGTTGAGGCGCTGCGTATCCCGCCGTCCTCTTGAACCGCGCGAACGGCCACCGCGGAAATCTGGAAGGGGATGTCGCGGTCGATGACCATGGGTTCGACGGGATTGCCCGCGGAATCGCGCTCGGCCGATGCCAGCCCGCTGCGCACCCCGGACTCCGGCAGTGGCCACCGGTTGACCAGCAGGGCGTACAGCGCGGCGCCGATCCCGCGGATGTCGTCCTGCGGGTTGGCGTCGGGCATGGTCGCCGGGTAGGCGAGCACGACGTCGCCGTCGATGCTGACCCGCACCCGGTTGGGGTGGTCGATCGACAGGGCGACCCCGGCGCGATGGGCGGCGTCGGCGGCGGCGGCCAGCGACTGCATCGCCCGCACGGCGCCGATGGGCGACGGCGAGGTGTCGGCCACCTCCTGCAACGAACCGCCGCGGATCCACTCGGAGACGACCAGGCCGCCGGACCCGGTGTGCACCACGTCGAGCACCCGGGCGATGCCGGGCTTGTCGATCCTGCTGAGCCGCAGGGTGCGGGACAGGATGTCCTGCAGCACCTCGTGGGGCAGCGCTCCGTCCGGATCGACGAAGGTCAGCGCGACCTGCCGGTCCAGCGCGGTGTCCAGCGCCTGCCAGAACTGCAGGGGAGGCGCGCCGCCGTGGAAGACCAGCAGGCGATATCGCCCGCTGGCGATCCGCGCGCCGGGGACAAGGTGGACGTCCTCGGACGCCGATTCGCCGACCCGGTCGCGGGCGGCGTCGAATGTGCTTGGGCCGCGGGGGTTTTCGGCCGAGAGGTCGCCGTTGAGCCGGTCGGCTGGGCGGGGCGTCGGCCGGGGATCCGGCTCACGCGGAATGTCGGGCTGGAAATCGTCCGCGACGGGCCGCGGGCTGTCGGCGCCTGACCCCAGGCCGGATCCAGCGCCGGATGCGCTCTCCACTGGGCGGTCGGTCACCTCCGGTCCTTTCGCTACGCGGGCGCTGGCTACCCCATCCGGAGGCCTGCGCCGGATCGGCTCCTGAACCGCGTTGACCCCCGGCGGGGACGAATTCCTCTGCTCAGGGTACGTGACGTGGGCACGCTGAGACGATCCCTGACGTGCAGCCGGTTTGCGGGCCGGCGGCTGGGCGATCCGATCGCCGCCGAGCCACGGGACTCGGCGCCGGACGGCAGCGAGCGCCGCCTGCGCCTCGGGGACGTGCGCCCGCAGCATGACCGTCGCGAGGATCGGCGCCATGATGACCGCCAGCACCAGCAGGCGCAGCAGGGAGCCCCCGGCGCCGTGGGCGGTGAGCCGGCTCAATCCCAGCAGCCGGTCGGCGACGTGAGCGAGCAGACCGGCCAGCATCGACGCGACGATCGTCACCAGGATCGTCCGCACCGTGCCGACGTCGATCAGGTGTCCACCCTTCGGCAGCAGCGCGTGCCGTAACAGGTAGTAGCCGACGATCGCGCCGGCCAGGAAGCCGACACCGTTGGCCAGGCCCAAGAACCCGGCCACCAACTTCGGATCGCCGGTGAGGTGCGGCGCCAGCACCGAGCCGACGATCTTGACCGCCGTGATGACGAGGATGATCACGATCGGCGTCCAGGGCTGCTCGCGCGCATAGAAAACGCGCAGCTGCAGCAGCACCAGCCCGTAGGGGATCAGCGTGAACGCCGACAACGCGATCGCGGCGCCCAGGTAGCCGGCGTCGACCCCGCCGAAATGCCCGTAGGCGAACAGCGCGCTGCCGATCGCGGGTCCGCCGACGGTCATGAACGCGACGATCGGGATCAGCGTGATCAGCGTCAGCCGGGTGGCCAGCGACAGGTCGGCGAGCACGGCCTTGGTGTCGTCGGCCGCGGCGTTCCGGCTCAGCCGCGGCATCACCACGGTCAGCACGGTCACCCCGATCATGCCGAACGGCAGCATGAGCACCAGCCATGTGTAGTTGTAGATCGCCGGGCCAGAAGCCGCCGCGGTGCTCGCGATCTGGTTGCCGATCACCAGGCCGAGCTGGCTGATCAGCACGTAGAGCACCATCGCCGCCGCCATGGTGCCGAACCGCTTGAGGCGCTCGTCGATTCCCCACAGCGGGCGCAGGCTCACCCGCTCGCGCTGGAGCGCCACCAGCAGCACGGCGGTCTGCGCGAACACGCCCAGGGTGGTGCCGATGCCGAGCACCAGCAGCTTGGCGTTGCCCATCCGTACGGGGTCGACCGACAGCTCGCCCGGGACGGCCAGGTACACGCCCAGGGTGGCGAGCGCGACGACGTTGTTGACGACGGGCGCCCAGGCGGTCGGCCCGAACACGTTGCGGGTGTTGAGGATCGCCATGAACACCGAGGTCAGGCCGTAGGCCAGCACCTGGGGCAACAGCAGGTAGGCGAAAGCGGTGGTCAGCGGCTCGTTGACCTGCGGGGTGCGCCCGAGCATCAGCCGCACCAACAGCGGCGCTGCCACCACCGACAGCGCGGTGGCGATGACCAGCAGCGCGGTGGTCAGGGTGACCAGGCGCCGCACGAACGCCGCGCCGCCGTCGGGGTCGCTCTGTTCGGCGCGGGCCAGCACCGGCACGAAGATCGCGGTGAACGTCGCCTCCAGCACGAGCGCCGCGACCAGGTTCGGCAGCTGATTGGCCACCGAGAAGGCGCTGGACAGCGCCGCGCCCAGGATGGCGGCCAGCACGACGATCCGCGCGAAGCCGGTGATGCGGCTGACCAGCGTCGCGAACGCCATCCCCCACGATCGCGAGACCAGGGCGGCGTCGGACAGTTCGGGCCGCCGGCGCGCCAGCTCGGGCACCGGCGGAAGGGGGCCCGTCGGCGGCCCGGGGCGGATGCGGCGTGCCGAGGGTGGCACGCGCTGCGGCTGCCGCGGTGCCTGGGCGTGGGTGCGGCGGGCGGTCGGGCTCATACCCGGTGTTGCTGATCGACGCGACCGCCGATCTCGTCGTGCAGGGCGGCGCTGCCACCACCGACAGCGCGGTGGCGATGGCC
>NZ_LZJH01000134.1:0-60623 GCF_001666745.1 Mycobacterium sp. E2699
CAGCGTCGCCACCAGCGGCATGCCATCGCCGTCGCGGCGGCGAGGGCATGCCGCTGGACACCGCCTGGCGCAATCGGCGTCGGCGCGGCGGCTCACCAGGTTCGGCGCGCTGGTCCGCGTGCCGCGCTCGGTGGAGGCGCTCGGCCGCATCGACGTGGTCTGCTTCGACAAGACGGGAACGCTCAGCCAAAACCGCCTGCGGGTGGCGCAGGTCCGCACGGCGCCGGGTTGCTCGCCCGAGGAAGTTCTGCGCCACGCCGCGCACGCCGCACCGGCCGCCAACGGCAACCCACACGTGCACGCCACCGATGTCGCGATCGTCGAGGCGGCCAGGCGTTCGCTCAACGGCTCCACACCGGACACCGAGTCGGACGCCCATCTGCCCTTCCGCTCCGGCAGGTCGTTCTCGGCCTCCGTCACCGGAACCGAGCTGACCGTCAAGGGTGCGCCCGAGGTGGTGCTGGCCGCGTGCGGGAACGTCGACCCGAAGATCGACGCGACGGTCTCCGAGCTGGCCACCGACGGGCTGCGGGTGATCGCGGTGGCCCGGCGCGAGCTGACGCCGCAACAGGCCCGCGCGATCCGGGACGACCCGGACGACATCGCGGAGTTCTGCACCGACGGGCTGACGCTGACGGGGTTCCTCGGCCTGTCCGACACCCCGCGCCCCGAGGCCGTCGGGCTGCTCGCCGACCTGCGCCGGCAGGGCGTGGGCGTGAAGCTGATCACCGGTGACCACCCCATCACCGCGCTGGCCATCGCCCGCGAGCTGGGCCTGTCGGTGACCGACGAGCAGGTGATCAGTGGGGTCGAGTGGGACTCGCTGTCGCGCAAGGACCAGGCGCGGGTGGTGACCGAGCGGGTGATCTTCGCGCGGATGACGCCCGAGAACAAAGTGCAGGTCGTGCAGACCCTCGAGGGCGCCGGCGTGCTGTGCGCGATGGTCGGCGACGGCTCCAACGACGCCGCCGCCATCCGGGCCGCCACCGTCGGCATCGGGGTGGTGGCGGGGGGCAGCGACCCGGCCCACCTGGCCGCCGACGTCGTCCTGGTCGACGCCCGCATCGAGGCGCTGGTGGAGGCCATCGCGGAAGGCCGCCAACTGTGGCAGCGGGTGCAGGCGGCGGTGTCGGTGCTGCTCGGCGGCAACGCCGGCGAGGTGCTGTTCGCCATCATCGGCAGCGCGATCACCGGCACGTCGCCGCTGAACACCCGGCAGCTGCTGCTGGTGAACATGATGACCGACGCGCTGCCGGCGGCCGCCCTGGCGGTCAGCAAGCCCAGCGGCCAGATCGACCCCGGCCTGCGCGGCCCGGACCGTCCCGCGCTGTGGCGGGCCGTGGCGATCCGCGGGGTCACCACGGCCGCGGCGACGACGGCGGCGTGGGCGATGGCGGGCGTCACCGGACGCCCGCAGCGGGCGTCCACCGTCGCGCTGGTCGCGCTGGTCGGGGCCGAATTAGGTCAGACGCTGCTGGATTCCCGCGCCCCGCTGGTGGTGCTCACGGCGGTCGGGTCGCTGGGTGCGATGGGGACGCTGATCAGCATCCCGGTGGTCAGCCAGTTGCTCGGCTGTACACCGCTGGGTCCGGTCGGCTGGGGGCAGGCTCTGGGAGCCGCCGCCGGGGCGACCGTCGGGGTGGCCGTTCTGAATCGTGTCGCGGAAGGTTGGGGCAGGCCGAGCCCATCGCACACGCTGCCACCCGGACCTGGCGCGCCCCGGCCGAACGTTGAGCCCGGCGACCGGGATGACGAATCTCCACAATCCCGACCCGCCACAACAGCGCATAGAGTTCCAGTAACGGCACCCGCAGCACCAGAGCAATCGACGAAACCAGCGGATCGCCGCCGGGGTCGGTCATCGTCGACATAGCTCCGACGGTGGCCTCAGTACCCGGCGGGGCGGCAAACCTATAGTTACCGGAAGGCAAATGATGGCGGAAAAGAAGACCCGCAGGGGGACCTCGCAGCGCGAAGCGGTAGAGAAGATCCGCGAGGGCGAGACGTTCGTGGTGAACGTGCCGGTGGTGGGGCAAGTGGAGATACCGCGCCCGGAGCAGTTGGCCTACTTCGGAGGCCTGGCCGCCCTGGCCGCGCTTGAGCTCATCGACTGGCCGGTCGCCCTGGTCATCGCGGCGGGGCACCTACTGGCCAGCAACCACCACAACAAGATCCTGGAGGAGCTCGGCGAGGCGATGGAAGAGGCCTAGGCTTCCCGGCCGCTCACGTGACGGCGACGGCTCGCTCGAAGGTCAGCGTGACCCGGGTGCCCCCGGGGGTCCGGACGGTGTCGACGCGGTCGGCGAGCCCACCGATCAGGGTCAGCCCGCGGCCGCGCCGCCTGCTGCGCAGGCTGGCCGACGAATCACCGACCCAGCGCCCGCTGTCGCTGACGGTGATCGCGACGGTCTCGTCGTGCAGGAAGGCCTCGACGGACACGGTTTTGCGTGGCTGGCTCTGGCTGCCGTGCTCGATCGCGTTGGTCACCGCTTCCCCGGTCGCCAGCAGGATGTCCTCCTCGCGGCCGGGATCCACGGCGATGCTGTCCAGCCAGGCCCGCAACTGCTTGCGCGCGACGGGAATCTGCGGCGGCGCGGCCGGCAGCACCGTGGCGAAGCTGCGCGCCGCCGAGTGGCTCGGCCGCAGCGCCAGCACCACGACGTCGTCGCGGTAGCCCTTGGGCGGCGTCATCCGCGCGAGCAGTTCGGTGCAGACGGATTCGACCGGCAGAACGGCGCACTCGGCGGCGGCGGCCCTCAGCCGGGCGAATCCGTCGTCGAGCGTCTCGCCGGCCCGCTCGATGAGCCCGTCGGTGTACAGCAGGATCATGCTTCCGGGCGCCAGCTCGACCGTCGCGGCGGCGCCGGCCGGCTGGCCGTCCTCGACGGCCACCGGGGGGCGGCGCCCCGACTCGAGGAAGACCGGGTCACCGTCGGACGGGACCAGTAACGGGTAGGGATGCCCGGCGCAGCTGTAGCTCACGGTGGCGCCGCCCGCGCCCGCCCCGGTGTCGACCAGGGCGTAGGCCACCGTCGCACAGCGAGCGCCGGTGACGCTGGCCGCGTACCTGTCCAGGGCGGCCAGCACCGCGGGCGGTTCGGCGGCGGTGAGCGCCGAGGCGGCCACGGCGGCGCGCAGCCGGCTCATCACGATCGCGGCGGCCAGGCCGTGCCCGACGACGTCGCCGACCGAGATCCCGATCAGGCCGGCGCGGCCGAGCGGGGTGACCGAGTACCAGTCGCCGCCCACCCGCATCGCTTCGCCGGCCGGCTGGTAGACGGCCGCCACGACCGCGGCGGTCGAGCCGCGATCCAGGTCCAGCAGGTGCTCTTGGAAGTCGACGGCGATCCGGTGTTCCTGCGCCATCGCCCGGACCCGGTCCAGGGCGGACTGGGTCAGCTCGGCGATCCGGCCGAACGTGGCGAGCTCGGCGGGCTCGAACTGGCGCGGCGTGGGCCACAGCAACGCCAGCGCGCCGACGACGCGACCGGTGTTGTCGCGCAACGGTTGCGCGACGCAGGCGCGCACGCTGTCCGCCGTGTCGCGCACGGCGTGCTGATAGCGCTGCGGCAGGCCGAACGTGTCGGGGACGATCATCGGCTCGCCGCTGCTGATGACGTCGGCGCCGATCAACGGCGCGTCGAGCGCGGCCACGTGGTAGCGATCCCGCACTTCCACCGGCAGGTCCCCGGCGTACTCGAAGCGGACGTGGTGCTCCCCGTCGAGCACGCCGATGGTCACCGCGGCGGGATCGCCCGACCCGGATGCGTGGCCGATCAGCGCGTCCAGGATCCCGGCGACCGAGTCGGTGGCCTGCAGGGCGGAGTCGAGGTGCACCAGGTCGAGCCGCGCCTCGCGGCGCTGGCGGTCGCGCTCGCGGGCGACCGCCGACAACCGCGACGCCACCCTGTCGACCAGCTCCTGGGAGCGGAACGGTTTCGGCAGGTAGTCGTCGGCCCCGCCGGCGAAGCCCTCGTCGACGGCCTCCGCGCCGGCCCGGGCCGACAGCATCAGGACCGGCGTGGCCGCCAGCGCGGGATCCGCGCGGATCGCCGCAACCAGCTCGAAGCCGTTGAGGCCGGGCATCATGACATCGGTCACGATCGCGTCCGGGTGCAGCTCTTTGGTGGCGGCCAGGGCCGACTCGCCGTCGGCGGCCAGAACCGTGTCCCAGTGGGCGGACAGCACCCGGTCCAGGTGCGCGCGCATGTCGGCGTTGTCGTCGGCGATCAGCACCAGCTGGCGGGCGCCGCCGGGCGCCCGGTGGGCGGTCGGCACGGCGGCGGGCTCGGCGGCCGGCGGCAGCCACTGACGCGCCTCGGCCACGTACGGGTTGCTTTCATCCGGCGCTCCCGCGGGGACCTGCTCGACCGCCTCGCCCGCGACCGACCGCGGCAGCCGGATGGTGACCGTCGTTCCGCGATCCAGTTCGCTGTCGATCTCCACCGTTCCGCGTTGCAGGTCGACCAGGCCGCGCACCAGCGCCAGTCCGATGCCGGTGCCCTCCACGCTGCGCCCGCGCACGTTGTCGGCCCGGTAGAAGCGTTCGAACAGGCGGTCCAGGTCCTCGGGGGCGATCCCGACCCCGGTGTCGGCCATCGTGATCCGGCACTGTGCGGACTCGGCGCGGACCCGGACCGAAATGGAGCCCCGCAGGGTGTATTTGACGGCGTTGGACAGCAGGTTGAGGACGATCGTCTCCCACATGCCCGGATCGACGTCGGCCAGCGCCGGGCCGCAGTCCAGCACGAGGTCCAACCCCGCCCGTTGGCACAGCTCGGTGAACGACGACGCGATGTGGGCGGTCAGCGCGCCCACGTCGGTGCACACCAGCTTCGCGTTCGCGCGGCCGGCCTCGATGCGGGAGAAATCGAGCAGCGAGTCGACCAGGCGCTGCAGGCGCCGCGCGTTGCGTCCCGCGGCGCTCAGCCGATCCGCCAGGACGCTTTCCGGCGGGGCGTCGGACAGCGCGTCGTCGAGCGGTCCCAGCAAAAGCGTTAGCGGCGTGCGGAATTCGTGGCTGACGTTGGCCAGAAACGCCGTCTTGGCCCGATCCAGCTCGGCGAGCGCGTCCGCTCGCCGCCGCTGCTCCTCATAGGAGACCACGGAGGCCAGCGCCGACGACAACTGGTCGGCGAGCAGCTGGCAGAAGCCGCGGTACATCGCGTCGAGGGGGCGGCGCGGGCTGGCCCCGATCACCAGCGCCCCGGCGTCCGCGCCCTCGCCCAGCGGCAACACCACGGCCTGCCGCGGGCAGTTCTCGCCGAGAACGCCCGCGATGCCCGGGATCGTCTGTTCGAGCGCGTCGATGGTGTGTGCGGCCCGCGAATGCGGTGCCGGGTCCCGGCCCGTGAGCTCGGTCAGGGAGCCCGGCAGCAGCCCCAGGACCGAGGGCGTCGCGCCGCGCAGCGTGCCGCCGAGGTACACCGCGATGAACGGCAGGTCCAGCGGCTGCGCGCCGCACACCGCAACGGCGCTGTGCACGGCGTCGTCGACGGCGTGGACGTCCATCAGGGCGGTCGCCACCGCATTGAGCAGATGCAGCCGGCGTTCGCTCAACACCCGCTCGGTGGTTTCCCGGACGGCGCAGAAGATCCCGTAAACGTCTCCCGCACTGCCGATCAGCGGGCTGTAGCTGAAGGTGAAGTACCGCTCCTCGGGCTGGTCGCCGGTAATCAGCGACAGCATCAGGTCGTCGGACCAGGTCGCTTTTCCGGTGTCGAGGACGCTGGTGAGCATCGGGTGAATCTGGTCCCAGATCTCCCACCACACCTGCTCCGCCGGGCGGCCCAGGGCCGCCGGGTGCTTGTTGCCCAGGATCTGCGCGTAGGCGTCGTTGTACACGAGGTACAGATCCGTCGGGCCCAACCACAGGACGATGGGAAACCGCGACGTCAACGCCACCGCCACGGCCACCCGCGCCTCGGCCGACCAGTGATCCGGCGGACCCAACGGGTGTGCGGCCCAGTCGCACTCGGCGAAACGGCGACCCATCTCGCCGCCCAACGCGACCGCAGCCGCCAGATCAGCCGGCAGCCCGGGGTTCATTGCCGGTGGTCGCGGTGCAACGCGTCGGCCAGCGTCGGAGAGATGTCGAGGATGCGGTCCAGCTCGGTCACCTGGATCGGCCTGAGCACCAGGTCGTGGTCGGCCACCAGACGGACCGACGTACCGGCTGCCTTCCCCTCCTCGTGGCACTCGAGGACGGCGTTCAGCGCCGCGCTTCCGAAGAAGCTGACCGCTTGCATGTCGATGACGACCAGCCGCCGCGGGTGGGTCGCGGCCACCTGGAGCGCGGCGATGAGGTGGGTGGCGAGCTCGTCGACGTTGCTGGAATCGACGTCGCCCTTGACGCGCACGACTACCGCATCCTCATTGGCCTCGTGGTCGACCGCCAACAAATCCATGCCTTTCGCCCTACAGCATGTGCCGTCCAGATTTTGAAGATTAACCCGTGCCCGACCCGGTGCGTTCGCATAGTGCGCTGGTTACCCAATGGGCTCGTCGGGAATCCTCTCGTGCACCGTCAGCAACAAGTGGTCGAACTGACTCTGCACCGCGGGCGCGGGGGCGATCAGCGTCGTCACCTCGGCGAGCAGTTGCTTCGCCAGGGCACGCAGCTTCACGTTGGTTTCCTGCGAGCGCCACTGCAGCACGCGAAAGGCTTGCTCGGCGCTGACCCGGTAGACGTACATCAGCACGCCCTTGGCCTGCTCGATGGCCGCACGGTTCTCGAACAGATCGGGCAGAGCCGCGTCGAGCACCTCCTGCCGCGCCTCGTCGAAGGTGTCGGTGAGGTCGATGTAATAGCCCGCGGTCCCCACCACCGCGCCCGACTCGTCCAGCATCCGGTCGGCGACCACGATCGCGTCGTGCACGGTGCCCCCGGTGTCGATGAACCGGTGCCGGCTGGAGAATGATTCCGCCGACTGCAGGGCGTAGTCGAGCAATTCCTGGACGTGCGCGCGGTCGTCGGGATGCTTGTGCGATAGCAGCAGTTTCGTCGTCGGCTCGACGGTCCCCGGTTCGTAGCCGTGCATCCTGGCGACCTCGTCGGACCATTCCCAGCGCTGGCCGACGAACCAGAACCGGAAGGCGCCGACGTTCAAATACCGCGCGTCCGCCTCGAGCGCGCTCGCCGGCTGGTCGGGGGTCCCCGCTGGTTGCACGGTTAGCATCCTTCCACCCGGCGGGTATCCCGGGCTACCGCTGCAGGGGGTAACGTCGCGTGCGGACCATCCACACAACGCGGGAGCGCACGCCGAGTGCGCTGAGAGGACGGCTCGGGGCCGTCGACCGTACGAACCTGACCGGGTAATGCCGGCGTAGGGAGATGAGAAAATGACCGAAACCCTGTCGAGCGCTGCACCGAGCGTCACCACCGGCCCCATCGCCGGCAGCACGAAGGCCTACCGCGAACTGGAGGGCGTACCCGGCGCGCGCGTTCCGTTCCGGCGGGTCCACCTGTCGACCGGGGACCACTTCGATCTCTACGACACGTCCGGGCCCTACACCGATCCGGACGCCGTCATCGACCTGACGGCGGGGTTGCCGGCGCGTCCCGGGGTGGTGCGCGACAGCGGCACCCAGCTGCAGCGCGCCCGCGCCGGCGAGATCACCGCCGAGATGGCATACATCGCCGCCCGCGAGGAACTGCCCGCCGAGCTGGTGCGCGACGAGGTCGCCCGCGGCCGAGCGGTGATCCCGGCCAACCACAACCATCCCGAGAGCGAGCCGATGATCATCGGCAAGGCGTTCGCGGTCAAGGTCAACGCCAACATCGGCAACTCGGCGGTGACGTCGTCGATCGCCGAGGAGGTCGACAAGATGGTGTGGGCCACCCGCTGGGGCGCCGACACCATCATGGACCTGTCCACCGGCAAGAACATCCACGAAACCCGCGAGTGGATCCTGCGCAACTCCCCGGTGCCGGTCGGCACGGTGCCGATCTACCAGGCGCTCGAGAAGGTCAAGGGTGACCCCACCGAGTTGACGTGGGAGATCTACCGCGACACCGTGATCGAGCAGTGCGAGCAGGGCGTGGACTACATGACCGTGCACGCCGGCGTGCTGCTGCGGTACGTGCCGCTGACGGCCAAGCGGGTCACCGGGATCGTGTCCCGCGGCGGGTCGATCATGGCGGCCTGGTGCCTGGCACATCACCGGGAGTCGTTCCTCTACACGCATTTCGATGAGCTCGCCGACATCTTCGCGCGCTACGACGTGACGTTCTCCCTCGGCGACGGGCTTCGACCGGGATCGATCGCCGACGCCAACGACGCCGCGCAATTCGCCGAGCTGCGCACCCTGGGCGAGCTGACCAAGATCGCGAAAGCCCATGGCGCGCAGGTGATGATCGAGGGCCCCGGGCACATCCCGATGCACAAGATCGTCGAGAACGTGCGGCTGGAAGAGGAGCTGTGCGAGGAGGCCCCGTTCTACACGCTGGGCCCGCTGGCGACCGACATCGCGCCGGCCTACGACCACATCACCTCGGCGATCGGCGCGGCGATCATCGCCCAGGCCGGCACGGCGATGCTGTGCTACGTGACCCCGAAGGAGCACCTGGGTCTGCCCGACCGTAAGGACGTCAAGGACGGGGTGATCGCCTACAAGATCGCCGCGCACTCGGCCGATCTGGCCAAGGGGCATCCGCGCGCGCAGGAGCGCGACGACGCGCTGTCGACGGCCCGCTTCGAATTCCGCTGGAACGACCAGTTCGCGCTGTCACTCGACCCCGACACCGCGCGGGAGTACCACGACGAGACGCTGCCCGCCGAGCCCGCCAAGACCGCGCACTTCTGCTCGATGTGCGGGCCGAAGTTCTGCTCGATGCGGATCACCCAGGACGTGCGCGACTTCGCCGCCAAGCACGGGCTGGAGACCGAAGAGGACATCGAGGCCATGCTGAGCGAGGGGATGGCCGAGAAGTCGCGCGAGTTCGCCGAGCACGGCAATCGGGTGTACCTGCCCATCACCCAGTGAGCTACCTGCCGCTGGCCCCGGCGGGCAGCACGCCGTTGCGGGTGCTGACCATCGCCGGATCGGACTCGGGCGGCGGGGCCGGCATCCAGGCCGACATGCGGACCATGGCGCTGCTCGGCGTGCACGCCTGCGTCGCGGTCACCGCGGTGACGGTGCAGAACACCGTGGGCGTGAAGGACTTTCACGCGGTGCCTGCCGATGTCGTCGCCGCCCAGATCGAGGCGGTGGTCACCGACATCGGCATTCACGCCGCCAAGACCGGGATGCTGGCGTCGTCGGACATCATCGGCGCGGTGGCCGCCACCTGGCGCCGGCTGGGTCTGACGGGCACGCCGCTGGTCGTCGATCCGGTGTGCGCGTCCATGCACGGCGACGCCCTGCTGGCGACGTCCGCCCTGGATTCCCTTCGCGACCAACTGTTTCCGCTGGCCACGTTGGTGACGCCGAACCTCGACGAGGTGCGCCTGCTGGTCAATATCGACGTCGTCGACCCGGCCTCGCAGCGCGCGGCGGCCAAGGCGCTGCACGCGCTGGGCCCGCGGTGGGCCCTGGTCAAGGGCGGTCACCTGCGGTCCTCCGATCGCAGTTGCGACCTGCTCTATGACGGCGACTCCTACTACGAGTTCGACGCCGAGCGGCTGCCGGGCGGCAACGACCACGGCGGCGGCGACACGCTCGCATCCGCGGTCGCGTGCGCGCTGGCGCACGGCCTCACCGTGCCGGACGCGGTCGGTTTCGGAAAGCGTTGGGTCACCGAGTGTCTGCGCGCCGCCTATCCCCTGGGCCGCGGACACGGGCCCGTGTCCCCCCTGTTCAGGCTCGCATGAATCTCGAGGACATCGCGGGCGTCGCGCACGAACCCGAGGGCGCGTCGTCGGGCGTGGTGGTGCTGACCCACGGCGCCGGCGGGGACCGGGATTCGGTTCTCCTGCAGCAGATTTGCGACGAATGGGCCCGGCGCGGCTGGCTCGCGGTGCGGTACAACCTGCCCTACCGCCGGCGCCGGCCCAAAGGTCCGCCATCGGGGTCCGCGGCCGCCGACCGCGCGGGAATCGTCGAGGCGATCGCCGTGTGCCGCGGCCTGTCCGGCGGCCCGCTGATCGCCGGCGGGCATTCCTACGGCGGCCGGCAGACGTCCATGGTGGTCGCCGCCGGGGAGGCGCCGGTGGACGCGCTGACGCTGTTCTCCTACCCGGTCCACCCACCGGGCAAGCCGGAGCGCCCCCGCACCGAGCACCTGCCCGGCATCCGGGTGCCCACCGTGTTCACCCACGGCACGTCGGATCCGTTCGGCACGCCCGACGAGGTGCGCGGCGCCGCGGCGATGATCGCCGCGCCCACCGAGGTCGTCGAGATCGCCGGCGCGCGGCACGATCTGCGCTCGAAGACCCTGGACGTGCCCGCGCTCGCGGTCGACGCGGCGCTGCGGCTGCTTGGCTGACCGGACCGCGCACGTCGGCACGGCTCGAATTAGACAGCTGAAACTGGACAGTTTCAACTGTCTAATCTAGCCTGGGTTCATGGACGGCATCGGTGACTCAGCCGTGACGGCCGCCCGCGACCTGCGGGTGTTGTTCAGCCGGCTGCGACGCCGGTTGCGGAGTCTGCGGGTCGACGACGACCTGACGCCGTCCCAGACCGCGGTGCTCACCCGCCTCTGGAAGGAGGGGGCGTCATCGGCCAGCGCGCTGGCCGGTGCCGAAGGGGTGCGCCCGCAGTCGATGGCCACCATCGTGGCCGCGCTCGAGCAACGTGGGCTCATCGCCCGCGCTCCCGACCCCGAAGACGGCCGCCGCCAGGTCGTTTCGCTGACCGCCTCAGGGCGGCGGCGCGCCGAGAGCAATCGGCAGGTGCGGGAGGAGTGGCTGGCACGCGCCATCCAGGAGCGGTATTCCGAACGGGAACGCCGCATCATCCTCGAGGCGCTGTCGCTGCTCGAGCGTCTCACCGAGTGACGAGAGGGGAACCGCTGCAATGGAATTGGGTGTGCACTTCATCGATTTTCTCCCCGGGGATCCGGCGAGGCTGGGTCCGACGCTGGCCGAGTCCGCCAGGGCGGCAGAGCAGGGCGGCGCCACCATGTTCACGCTGGCCGACCACTTCTTCCAGATGGAAAACGTTGGGCGAGCGGAGGATCCGTTCCTGGAGGGCTACACGTCGCTGGGTTTTCTGGCCGCGCAGACCACGACGATCGAGTTGACCCTGCTGGTCACCGGGGTCACCTACCGCTTTCCGGGCGTGCTGGCCAAAACGGTCACCACGCTCGACGTGTTGTCGCAGGGCCGGTCGATGCTGGGGCTCGGTGCCGCGTGGTACGACCGCGAGCATCTCGCCCTGGGCGTTCCGTACCCGCCCCTTGGTGCGCGGTTCGAAATGCTGGAGGAGACGCTGCAGATCTGCCGGCAGATGTGGAGCGACGACGACGGGCCGTACCGCGGCAAGCACTACCAGCTGGCCGAGACGATCTGTGTGCCGCAGCCGATCCGGCGACCGCCGATCCTGCTCGGCGGCGACGGCGAGAAGAAGACGCTGCGACTGGTGGCGCAGTATGCCGACGTCTGGAACAGCACGACGAGCGACGTCGCCGAACTCGAGCACAAGATCGACGTCCTGAACAGGCACTGCGACGCGGTGGGCCGGGATCCGCGCGAAATCCGCAAGACGGTAGGACTTTTCGTCGACCCGTTCGCGGACACCGCAGGGTTCCTGAAGACGGTGCAACGCCACGCCGAGCTGGGCGTGGAGTTGATCAACCTGGGTCCCTTCCCCGGAAACCCCGATCCCGTCGGCTTCATCCGCCGCCTCGGCGACGAGGTGGTTCCCAGGATCGCCGACATCGCCTGACGGCTATCCGGGATAGCGCGAATAGCAGGCGTCCATGTTGCCGGCGACGCCGCCGCGGAAGGCGGCGATACGGGTGAACCCGGCGGGCACGCTGACGCCGTCGGCGTCGCTGGCGACCAGGTGGTTGGTGAGCAGGCCGGAGACGGCTTCGTCGAGGTCGCCGGCGGTCAGGATGAGCTGCTTCTGCGACGGCGTGTCGATCGGTTCGGCCATCTTGCGATGCACCACACCGGTCAGGCACGCGGTCCGCAAGGCGGTCCAGGGGCTTTGCATGGGCAGGCCGCGCTCGTGCTGCACCGCCAGCGCGTACCTCGACATGACGATCGACAGCGCGGTGTCATCGCCTTGTGGCAGCGTGTGCTCGTTCTCGGCGGCGGCCTGGCCCACCTTCGCGAGCGCGGGAAGGTCGATCACGATGGTGTTGGTCGCCGGACAGTAGGACGCCGGCGGGCTGGGCTTGGCGTCCGGGCAATCGGCGGGCTGGTAGGACAGCGTCGGCGGGCTCTTCGGGGAGAAGATCTTTCCCAGGAGTTCCATGAGGGTCGACAGCGTGTCTTCGTCGATCGCGACCCCGCCCGTGCCCGGGTCCCGGTTCGGGTCGGCCTGCATGGTGGTGGGCAGGTCGCCGCGGCGCTGCGCGATCTCCTGCTTGTTGATGGTCGCGCATGCCGGGGCGCCCGTGAGGAAGCCCATCTGGAACGCGCTGATCCGGTCCAGCGCCGACCCGTGTTCGTCGTCGTTGGTGGTGTCGGCGTCCATCACCGGGTCGCGGGTGGTGATGATGCCGGCCAGCACGTGGTCGAGCCCGTCGGCGGTGCTCAATGTGAAGCGCGGCGACTTGCCGTCGGCGACCCAGTACAGGTAGACGCCCGCGAAGCAATCGGCCTGCTGCTCGCGAACGATGGTCGGGTCCCTTCTGGTCACGAGTTTGGCCATCTGCTGCAAGGCGTGCCCGAATTCGTGCGCGAGCACACCGGTGACGGACATGTCGCCGAAGTAGCGCTGCGCGACCGGCATGAAAACCCCGCGATCCCAGGCGATCAGGTTGCAGCGGGCGGTGAAGAAGGCGTTGACGAGCTGATAGGTCTCGCTGTGGCAAACGATCGGACTGCTCGGATTCTCGGAGTCGTAGGACACCAGCTTGCCGACCGGCACGAAGGTTCCCTTCAGCGATTGGCTGTACACCGACTGCCAATACTCCTCGATATCGTTGACCGAGAGCAACGACAGCTTGTCGATCGGCCCGTTGTCCGTGTTGACCACCGTGCCGGTGGGGCTGGGCGCGTTCGACCGGATTCCGCTGGGCCCGTTGGTCGCCGGCAGGCCGCCCACCCGGAACGGGTCGTTGAGCATCGAAAGAGCGCGCCCGTCGACGAAGCTGGTGCATCCCGCCACCACGAGTACCGCCCCGGCGCAGGCGATTGCCGCCCTCAGACGTCGACTCCGCCGGCGCACGCTCATGACGACCTCATCCCGACCGGGCTGCAAGGCAGCATCAAAGGGATCCCATTGTAAATCCCGCGGCTAACTCTGACAGCCCGAATCAAACTTGCGGTTTGCGCCGGTTATCCATTGCGAAACGTCAACGGGCGGGCTGCCATTCGGACTGCAAACGACGGGTGCCGAGTCTCGCGGGGCGGCCCCTCGCGGGCCGGCTCCTACTAGTCGTCCCCGATCGCGTAACCGTGGGCCGCGTGCCTGCCGTGGCTGAAGGATTCGCTGATTCCCACCCGATCGTGCACCCAGGCGAGTGGTTTTGGGGCCCACCAGTTGAGCCGGCCAAGCACATGCATGAATGCCGGCAACAGCACCGTGCGCACCAGGGTCGCATCCATCAGCACCGCAAGCGTGAGACCGACCCCGAACATCCTCATGAATGACACCTGCGATGCCGTCAGTGCGGCGAACGAAATTGCCATCACCAGCGCGGCGGCGGTGATCACGCGCCCGGTGCGAGCAACGCCCAGCGCCACACTCTCGTCATTGGCTCGGCGGGTGCGTGAGGACGCGAGCCAATACTCGCGGATCCGGGATACCACGAACACCTCATAGTCCATCGACAAGCCGAATGCGACGCAGAACATCAGGACCGGCGTGTTGGCGATCAACGTTCCGGTCGGTGTGGTTCCCAAGGCGCCAAGGTGACCCTCCTGGAAAATCCAAACCATCGCGCCGAACGTCGCCGTCAGCGATAACACGTTGAGGATCAACGCTTTTAGCGGCAGAACCACGCTGCCGGTGAGAAGAAACAGCAGCAGGAAGGTGATGACAGCCATCAATCCGAGCACCAGCCCCAGCCGCGAGGTGATGGCCTCGACGCTGTCTCGATTGGCTTGCGCGAGCCCGCCGAACAGGACCGGCCGGCCGGCCGGAGCCGGCACATCGTGCAGCCGGTCGAGCTGGACGTCCGATGCCGGCGAGTTCAGCGGCGCGGTGCTGACGACGGTCAGATACGCACTGCCGCCGGCCACGCCGGTGGGCGCCGCGGGTGGTCCGACTTTATCGCCGCCGCTGAAGGTGCCGGTCGGGGCGGCCACGGCCGAGACATCGGGCACCCGCGACAGGTCGGCGGCGTAGCGGTCCAGATCGGCCCGGTCGGGAGCATCCCGGATGACGACGGGTATCGCGGCAGCGGAGTCGTTGGCGAAATCATTGCGCAGCTGATCGCCCACCTGATGCGCGGACGCGGAGCGCGGCAGCATCCGGTCGTCGGAAAAACCCCACTGGATTCGCAGAAATGGAACCCCGAGCAGCACCAGCACGGCCGTCACAACCAGACCGATGGGCACAGCTCGGCGCATCACCAGGATGGTTGCCCGGTACCACAACAGCTGCTCCGGCGGTTTGGGCACCGGGTCGGGCCGGTGCAGCACCCGTCGTACCAGCCGGCGAACATCCACGGAGTCCAACCGCGGGCCCAGCAGCGTGATGGCCGCCGGGGTTATCACGATCGCCGCGATACCGGCGAACGCGACGGTGGCGACTCCGGCGTAGGCGAACGATCTCAGGAAGGACATCGGGAACAACACCATCACCGCCATCGACAGCGCGACCGTCGTGCCGGAAAACAACACGGTGCGCCCGGCGGTGGCCATCGTCCGGATCAGCGCCTCGCGGGGGGCGGCGCCCACGGTCAGCTCGTCGCGGTAGCGGCTGACGATCAGCAGCGTGTAGTCGATCGCCAGCGCCAGGCCCAACGCGGTGGTCAGGTTGAGCGCGAAAATCGACACCTCGGTGCCGAAGGTGATCAGGCGCAGGATCGACATCGAGCCCACGATGGCGAACAGCCCCACGGCAATCGGCAAACCCGCCGCCAGCACCCCGCCGAACACCCACACCAGCGCCAAGAAGCTGAGCGGGACGGCAATGGATTCCATCAGCACCATGTCGCGTTGGATCTGATCGTTGACCTGCGCGTAGGTCACCGCGATGCCGCCGGCACGCACGCTGACGCCGTCCCGGTCGCGCACCACCTCGCCGGACAGTGTTCTGGCGTACTTCTGCGCGCTGTTTTCCCCGCCTTCGAGGTTCGCCACGATCAAGCCGGACTTGCCGTCCTTGCTCACCAGCCCCGCCGCCACCTGCGGCGCCGACGTCCACGCCGAGGCCACGCTGTAAACGTGGGGGGACCGCTGCAGGTGGTCAACGATATCGGCGCCGACCCGATGAGCCTGCTCGCTGCGGGCACCCGCGGGCGCGGTCACCACGATCAGCATCTGCTGATCGCTTTGACCGAACCTATCCGCCAACAGCTCACCGGCCCGCGCCGACTCCGAGCGCGGATCCCGAAATCCCCCCGCGGAAAGGCTTTGGGCGACCGGAATGCCGAACACCGACGCCCCGACGAAGATCAGCACGGCCACCGCGATGACCCGCCGTGGGGCCGCGATGGCCATCATCGCGATCCGGTGCAGCATGTAGTGTCCCTCCGAGGTTGTCGCAAAGACATGGCCCAATGACGCACCCTAGTCGGTGCAGTAACATGAGTACACACCGCTGGCAGCAACGTGAAACGAGAGTACAAATGGGCGGTGACGTGACGGCTAAAGCTGCGGAGACGGGCGACCTGGCGGGCCGGCTGAACAAGCTGTTCGAGGTCATCCGCCGACCGAATACGCCGCCGCTGTCGAACGCCGCGGCCGCGGCCGCGATCACCGATCAAACCGGCGTCTCGATCAGCCCGGCCTACCTGTGGCAGCTGAGAAACGGCCTCAAGGACAACCCCACGGTCCAGCATCTGCGCGCCATCGCCGAGTATTTCGGGGTGCCGGCGAGCTATCTCATCGACCGCGACCCGAACCCGCGGATCGACGCGCAACTCGATCTCCTGCAAGCATTGCGGGACAGCGGCGTGCGGGACTTGGCAACGCGCGCATCCGGGCTGACTCCCCAGGCGCTCAACAGCCTGGCAGCGATCATCGACCATCTTCGCGAACTTGAGCACCTGCCCCCAATTGCCCCCCAGGGAGACGACCAATCCGATGGCAGTATCGAACGCTGACCTGCTCGCGCTGACGCGCGGGCTCCCGATCCCGGTGCCGTGGAATCGCGGCGTCTTCGTCGACAACGTGGCAAAAATGCGCGGTCGGGCGATCAGGCTGATCCCGACGGACACCGCGACCCTGGCGGAGAGCCCGTGCGGACTCTGGCTGGCTTGCGACGACGAGGACCTGATCCTGCATGAGGTCGGAACCACCGCCTACCACATCGACCAGATCGTGGGCCACGAGATCGGGCACATCCTGCTGGGCCATGGTCGAAGCGGCGCTCGCGGTGTCGACGATGCGCGCGCACGGATGCTGTGCCGCCAGGCGTTGCCCGACATCGATCCTGACACGGTGCGCGCCGTATTGGGCCGCACCGACTATGGCAGCGATCAGGAACGCGATGCCGAGATGTTCGCCTCCCTGCTGATGATCGCCGCCGCCGAGGTCAACGAACGCTCCTCGGTGATGATGCGTAGCGCCTTCTTCCGCCGATGACGTCCACGATCCCGGGGATCGTCGCCTGGCCCGTGATCACGTTGATGGCGATCCTTCTCGCGGCGCGTTTGCGGTGGTGCAGGACCAACCTCTACGACATCTACTACGGCAATCTGATGGCATGGCTCATGCTGGCCCAGCTCTTGCGTGAGCGCGACGTCGAAGTCGTGTCGTCCAGAAGCGCCCTGATGACCGTCACCATGGCCCAGCAATTGTCTTGCGTGGCAATGATTTTAGCCTGCGTCGAACTGATCGGGTTCACTTTGCTGTGGCGGCGGCTCTCGCCGGCTGAAACCCGCCGAGGTCACCGCTATTACCGTTTGACGGCCGTCGCCTTGAGCGTGGCATTCCTGGTCGCGGCCACCCGCGCTCGCGTCGCGGGTCAAACGCTTGAAGTCTCCGGTGGCTGGGACGCGATCCTGGCGTGGAGCTGTTATGTGGCCCTGATTCTGGTTCTGGCGGCTCAGGCAAGTTGGATGTTCGCCGCCGAACTGAGCACGAGCACCCGCAACCGTGAGTTCCTGCTCGCCGTCGGCGGGCTGTTGCTCGGTGTCGTGACCGCGGCGGGCTGCCTGGAGGCGCTGGTCTTGGCCGTGACCGACCAGATCGGCTGGACCGACACGCTGAAGTTCCGCCTGTGGTTCCACGGCTTCGAGTTCTTCTGGGTCGCGGTCGTCGTCTACCTGTTCGGCGCGGTTCCACTCGCAACGAGACTGCTGTGTTACCTCGGGCTGGATCCCACCAGTCGAGCCTGGAAAAAATTGGAGCCGCTGCGGCTCAGCATGATAACCGCGGTCCCAGAAAGCAGATTCAACCCCGATCACGGCGACCATCGATTTCAGAAGACAAGCCTGCAGCTGCACCAAACCGTGATCGAAATCCGCGACGCGATCCTGCAGCTGCGACCGTATTTCCGGGACATCGCCCCAGACACGCTCGCCGGCTTGCTCGAGGCACACTCCGTGCCGGCCGACGAACGCGGCGCCGCCACCTACGCGTTTCAGCTGGCCAATGCCGTCCGAGCCAAAACCACAGGCGCTCAACCGGAATCACCCGATCTGGCCCTGATCGTGCGCTCACGATCGACAAGCCTGGACGAAGAGGCCGCCGATCTCCTGTCACTGGCGAAATGGTGGACGCCCGCCTGCGCAGCCACCGACCAGTCCGCCCCGGTGACCCCCGAGGCGCAACTGCACTCGCAAGGATGACCGCAGGCACTCGGCCCACCCGTCACGTCGGCAACAACCGCTCGGGCCCCTACGGCATCCGCTTGCGGTGCCGCTTGTCGTGCGGCGGGACGCCGTTGACCCCGCCGATCGACTCCGCATAGGTGCCCACCGCGAACGCCACGCCGGAACCCATGACGGCCAAGGCATCCCGGTTGACGGCCTCGACGGTGTCGCGGGGACCCTGGAAATCGGGGTCGAACGGGACGCCCGCCTGGCCGCCCCACAGGCGCGCCTGCACGGTCGTCTTCAGCTGCGAGGCGCCGGCCGTCATGCCCCCGACCGGCACACCCGCGATCATGAAGGGGTGGTAGTCGGTCCTGGCGCCCAAGGGCATGTCGGCGGGCCGCTTCCCGGCCAGGTTCAGGTTGCCGCCCAGCGTGCGCTCGATGCCGGCGGAGCCCTCGGGCACGTCGCCGGCGGCGATTCCGGGCGTGGGCGGACCGGACTGGTCGCCGTCGTCGGTGAAGAAGCCGGCATTCGGTGACCCGAGCATGGTGAAGTCCAGGTACATCGCGATGTCGTTGAGCTGATCCCGCTCCATGCCGAACACGTAATCCGTGACACCGTTGAGCCCGTCCTCGTCGGCGCCCCAGAACGCGAACCGCACCGCGTCGTTCACGGGGGCCAACGGGCCCAGTTGCAGCGCCGTCTCCAGCACCGCGGCCACGCCGGTCGCGTTGTCGTTGATGCCGGGACCGTCGCGCGGGCCGTCGAGGTGCGCACCGACCACGACCGCCTCATGCGGCGATCCGGTTTCGGTCTGCGCCAACACGTTTCGCGAGGTGATCTTGATGTTCTCGGCGTCGAGCACCAGGCGAACAGGCGCGGTGTCCCGCTCGAGCGCGGCGGCACCGTCGGCGCCGACGACGGCGACCGGCACCGTCAGTTGCTTGAAGTAACCGGGGACGAAGAGGCCCGGCGGAGCGCCCTGGCTGCTGGGCCCGCTGACCACGATGAGCGCCGCCGCGCCCCGGGCCACCGCGCTGTTCTGCTTGTCGACCACCGAGCAGCCCGAATCGTCGACGACGGCGATCGCGCCCTTGGGCATCGCGGCCGGGTAATCGCCGACGGCGCAGCCCGCCGGTCGCGCCGGGTGGACCGGCTGCCCGGTCAGCCCGCCGGGCGGCGTTCGGACGAGCATCGACGCCTGGTCGACCTGAAAGGTGCGGCCGGTCACCGTGAGGGCGGGCTTACCGGGCGAAACGTTGTAGAGCCGGTCGAACTGCGGTGTCGACACGTTGAAACCCCTGGCCCGCAACGCGTTGGCCACATAGTCGACGCTGGCGTCGTAGCCCGGGGTGCCGTCCGCGCGGTTGCCGCGGTTGGCGTTGGCGATATCCTGCAGCGCACGCAGGTGGGCTACCATCCGGTCGGCGGTGACCTTCGCGGCCAGTCCCCGAGCGAGGTCCGGTGCGGAAGCCGGCGGTGCGGGACGGGGCCCTGAGCACCCCGCCACCAGAGCCATCAGCACCAATGCGGACCCGAGCCGGCGGTTCACGGCCCCCATCATGGCTTGGTGAGCACGTGGCGCGTGCGATCCGCCAGCACCGGAACCCCGTTGCGGCCGCCGAGGTCCTGCGCGTACAGGGCCACCGCGTAGGCGACACCGGCGCCGTTGACGCCCAGCGAGGTGCGGTCGATATGGTCGAGGGTGTCGGTCTTCTGGTGATAGTTGGGGTCGAACGGCTGGTCGGCTGCCCCGCCCCACAGCTTGGCCTGCTCGGCGGACTTCTTGACTTCCGCGCCCGAGAACAGGCCGCCCGCCGGGATGCCGGCCAGCGTGAATCCGTCGTAGTCCGAACGCCCGTCGAACGAGGTGTCCTGCGCGGTTTTGCCGGCCGAGTTCAGGTAGGCGACCAGCGTGCGCTCGATGCCGGCCGAGCCCTCCGGCACCACCGGCTGGCCCCGCGCGTCCGCAGGCAGCGACTGGTCGCCGTCATAGGTGAAGTAACCGGGGTTGGGCGACGCGAGCATGTCGAAGTTCAGGTACAGCGCAAGGTCTTTGAGCGCGTCGAGGTTCAGCGATTCCACGTAGTTGCGCGATCCGATCAGGCCGAGCTCCTCGGCGCCCCAGAACGCGAACCGCACCGCGTTGTGCACCGGCGGCGAACTGCCCAGCTGCACAGCGGTTTCCAGGACGGCGGCCACCCCAGACCCGTTGTCGTTGATGCCCGGCCCCTCGGGCACGCTGTCCAGGTGGGCACCCGCCATCACCACGTCGGTGGGCGACCCGGTCTTGGTCTGCGCGATGACGTTGCGGGCCTTGACGTTTTGGACGCTCGCGTTGAGCTTGATGGTGGTGGGCCCCGGTTGCGCGCGCAGCTGAATCCCGAGGGATTTGGTGACGCTTAATACCGGGATCTTCACGTCGGTGTCGGGCCCAAGGGTGCCGCCCATCTGCTGCTCGTCGACGTTGTCGGTGACGATCATCGCGACGGCGCCGCGCTGCGCGGCGGCGTTCTCCTTCTGGGCGAACGGGCAGGTCCCGCGTTCCACCAGCACCACCGCGCCCTGCACCCGTGGCCCGTCGTAATCGGCGGGCTGACACCCGTCGCCAATGGCTACCGGCACCAGTGGCCCGCTCACCCCGTCGGGCGGGGTGCCGAGGCTGAACTCCAGCGGGCGCGCCTCCACAGCCGTGCCGCCGACCGTCACCGCCGGCTTGTCGCCGTGGAACACCCGGGCCGAGAACTCCGGCGTCTGGACGTCGAAACCGCTGTTGCGCAACGTGTTAGCCACATAATCGACGCTGGCCTCGTAGCCGGGGGTGCCCACGGCGCGGGTGCCGTTGTTGGCGTTCGCGATGTCCTGCAGTTTCGACAGGTGCGCCATCATCGCGTCGGTCGTGACCTTGTTGTGCAGGGCGGTGGCGAACTCGGCGGCGGCGGGGTTACCGCTCGCCTGCCCCGGGTTGGCGCAGCGCTGCGAGCAGCCGGCCGGGAAGGCGGTCAGAGCGACGACGGCCACGACCGCCGGGATCGTCCGCGACTTTTTTACCATCGCGCCCAAGGTTAGACATACAGCGCGCTGAATGGGGCAAAAGGAATGTTGCGCACCACAAACCAAACCGCCACCAAGAGCAGCGTCACCATCGCAGCCCAGCGCTGGTGCTGCCAGCCCCTGATCCGCCGGCCCGTCACCCGGCCGTAGGTCCACGCCCCATACGCCCACACCAACAGGACCAACGCCACCAGGCCCAGCGCGTTGAAGCGGGCGGCCGCCGCCACGTTGCCGTGCATCAGCGAATACAACATCCGCGCGCTGCCGCATCCCGGGCAGTCGATGCCCAGCAGCGCCTTGGTGGGACAGACCGGCAGTGGACCGCCCGGCGTGGTGGGATCACCCACCCAGGTGGCGGCGCACACCAACGTGGCGGACGCCGCCACCAGGAGCGGCGCGCCCAGGGCGAACCGAACCGGCCGTTGGCGGGTAACCACGAGCGTGCGCCTAGAACATCGCGGCGATCATCGCGGCGCTCGTGTTGTCGGCGTTCATGCCCACCGTCACCGTGTAGACGATGGCGACGACCACCCAGATGACCCAGATGACGACGGACCAGATGACCCACTTGCGGGCGCTGGCGGCGGACGCCTGCGCCTCGGCGTGCAAACCCTGCGCCCACATTCCGTTCACCTGGGCGGCTTTCACGATCGCGACGATCCCGGTGATGGGAAAGCAGAATATCGTCGCCAAAATCGCCCACACCAAGTAGTTATTCGGCGCTCGCCCGGCGGGTTGCTGCGGCGGGTATCCCGGCGACGGCGGTGGCTGTGTCATGGATTCTCCGGTCGGGAGCAGTTAACTGGCATGAGGCGGTGATTACCCTACCCGAGGGACGCGATGACGGCACCATCTCGATGAAAATCGCCCGAAAACCGCTGGCCGTTAACCGCTTTGCTGTGCGGTAATGGCCGTGCGGTTCCGGCCGAAAAGATGCCCAAACAGACAATTTCCGGCGGAATGTGTTGCATGGACAGGACATACCCCTACGATCCCCTTAGCGGAAACATTGTTTCCGGCGAGCGCCGCAACCGTTAGGAGTCAAGGATGCCTCATCTCAGCAAGGCGCTGCGGGCCGCGACGGCCACCGCGCTCGCGGGCGGTTTCGCGTTCGCCGGTGCCGCCGCTGCGACCGCGGACCCCACCAACACCGGTAACTCGGCCGACATCAACACGCTGGCCGCCTCGCTGTCCAAGGGCTACGGCCTCAACAACTGCACCGCCGGCAACATTGATGCGGGCGAATTGGCCGTGCTCACCTGCGGGCAGAACCCCGACCCCAGCGGCCCGGTCCAGGCGAGGTACATCCTGTTGAACAACGCCGACAGCCTGGCCGGCTCGTTCAAGGCCAGCATCAAGGACGACGTGTTGACCGCGTGCGGGGACAGCGGCCAGTCGCCCACGACCTGGCACCAGGGCAGCAACAACGCCAACTCCGGATCCGTGGCGTGCGGCACCTACCAGAATGCCGCGGAGGTCATCTGGACCACGGATTCCAAGAACGTGTTGGGCCTCGTCCGCGGAGCCAACTCCGACGTCGCGGCGCTCTACCAGTGGTGGCGCGCGAACGGCTGACGTCAACGCCCGGGCCGCAACGCATTCCGTCGCCGCGGCCCGAAAGATGCTCGGATTCCTCGAATTTCCCCACAACAAAGGAGTTCAGAATGTCCCCTCTCTCCAAGGCGCTGCGAGCCGCGACGGCCCTGGCGCTCATGGGCGGTTCCGCCCTCGTCGGCGCGGCCACGGCGACCGCGGACCCCGGCACCGGCAGCTCGGCGGACATCAACACCCTGGCGGGCGCGCTGTCGAAGGGCTACGGCCTCAACAATTGCCAGGCCGCGCCGCTGTCGGGTCCCCTTCTGGCCGAACTGGATTGCGGGCAAAACCCCGATTCCAACGGGCCGGCCGCCGGCGTCTACCAACTCTTCAGCAACGGCAGCGACCTGGCCGCCGCTTTCACCTCCGGCATCAACGGCGTGTCGCTGAGCGCGTGCGGTGACAACGGTCAATCGCCGGGCACCTGGCACCAGGGCAGTTCGGGCGCCACGGCGGGACAGGTGGCGTGCGGAACCTACAAGAACGCCGCCGTCATCACCTGGACCACCGATGCCAAAAACGTGCTGAGCCACGTCCGCGCGTCCAACACCGATGTGAACGCGCTTTACCAGTGGTGGCGCACCAACGGCTGACGATCACAGCCGGGCCGCGACCAGGTCGGCGACCGCGCGCATCCCGGCGCCGTTGGGGTGCAGCGGCGCCGGCCGACCCGGCAGCGGCACACCGGGTTTCGTCGTCCACGGCTCCGCCGACCAGGCGTGGTGTTGCCGGCTGGCCTCCGCGGCGCCGACGATTCCGCACCCGGTGGCCGCGGCCGCGTCGGCGGTGAGGCGTTCCAGCGTCGCGGCGACGTGCCGGCCCAGGTCGGCGTCGGCGTCCGCGAGCGGCGGAGCGGGCACACCGGCGGGCGGCAGCAGCGTCAGGTAGTCGACGAAGAACACCCGGGCGCCCGCGGCACGCCGGCGCACCGCGGTGCCGACCGCGCACAGCGCATCGAAGACGTCGGCCAGCGCCCGATCGCGCGCGTCGCGGTCCAGCAGTTCGGCCACCCGCCCACCCAGCAGCGGCAGCCCGCGCGCGATCCGCGGCAGCGCGGCGGCCATCAACAGCGGCACGTAGCCGACGTCGTTGCCGCCGATGGTCACGGTGACCAGGCTCTCCGAGCCGTCCAGCGCGGCGATCTGCGGTGGCCTGCCGTGCTGGCGATCGGAGAGCACGTGGGCGGTGGTGGCGCCGGAAAAGGTGACGTCGACCAGATCGAGGTTCAGCCGCCGGGCCACCAGGTGGGGGTAGTTGCGGGCCGAGCGGCCCGACCACCGCGGGGCGCCCTCCACCCGGGGCCGGATGCCGGGACCGGCGGCCATCGAACTGCCCAGCGCGACATAGCGTTTCATCGACGGTACCTGATTGCCCGGCTCCTCAGCGGCCTACCGCGCGGGCCGCGTCGTCGCCAGGTCGGGGCTGGAGGCCTGCGCCCAGAACCGCTTGGGGATCCGGCCGGCGCGCCGCGCCAGGTGGCCCGCGGTGACGGCGGCGGCCATCGCGGCGGCCATCGCCGGGGGGTCGGCGGCGCGGGTCACCGCGGTGGCCAACAGCACGGCGTCGCAACCCAATTCCATCGCCAGCGCGGCGTCGCTGGCGGTGCCGATGCCGGCGTCGAGCACCACCGGGACCCCGGCGCGCGCGACGATCATCTCGATGTTGTGCGGGTTGGTGATGCCCAGGCCGGTGCCGATCGGGGCGCCCAGCGGCATCACCGCCGCGCAGCCGGCGTCTTCCAGCCGACGGGCCAGCGCCGGATCGTCGTTGGTGTAGGGCAGGACGACGAACCCGTCGTCGACCAATTGCTCTGCCGCCCTGACCAATTCCACCCCGTCGGGCAGCAGCGTGCGCTCGTCGGCGATCACCTCGAGCTTGACCCAGTTGGTGTTCAGCGCCTCGCGTGCCAGCTGCGCGGTGAGCACCGCCTCGGCCGCGCTGCGGCACCCCGCGGTGTTGGGCAGCGGCGTGATGCCCAGCCTGCCCAGCAGGTCCAGCAGCCCGGTCCCGCCCTCGGCGTCGACGCGCCGGATCGCGACGGTGGTCAGCTCGGTGCCCGACGCGATCAGCGCCTCCTCGAGCACCGCCAGGTTCGACGCACCCCCGGTGCCCATGATGAGCCGCGAGGCGAAGCTGCGATCGGCGATCGCCAGTTTGGTTTCCGAGGAACGGGACAGTCCGGATTCAGCCACCTTGCACCGCCGTCACCACCTCGAGTCGCGCGCCGTCGAAAAGCGTTGCGGTCCAGCCGGATCGGGGCAGGACCGCGTCGCCCACCGCCACCGCGACACCCCGGTCGGGGAAGCCCAGCGACTCCAGCAGCGCGGCGACGGTGGTCCGTTCGTCGACCTCGACGCGTCGCTCGTTGACCGTGACGATCATGGGTGCGCTCCGACCGGCAGGAGTTCGGACACGATCTGTTCGGCGGTCCACGGCGCCAGCAGGAATCCCGACCGGCCGTGGCCGGCGGCGACGAGGGTTCGCTCGTCCAGGCGTTGCACGATGGGCAGATTGTCGGGCGTCATCGGCCGCAACCCGGCGGCGCACTCGGCCACCTCGTACTCCCCCAGCGCGGGCAGCACCGCACACGCGTCGTCTAGCAGGTCGCGCACCCCCGACACCACCGGCGCCGTGTCGCGTCCGTGTTCGTATTGGGTGGCGCCGACGACGACGCCGTCCGGGCGCGGCACCAGGTACACCTGCCGCCCGTGCACGCGGGCCCGAATCACCCTCTGCAGCAATGGCATACACCCCTTTCGCCAGCGCAGCCGCAGCACCTCGCCCTTCACCGGGCGCACCGGCAACCCGGGCCACAGCGCGGGCGCGTCGATGCCGTTGGCGATCACCACCGCGTCGGCGCCCACCCGGGCCAGCTCGGTGACCGGCCCGGCCCAGCTCACGCCCAGGCGCTCGCAGGCGGCGCGCAGCGCGTCGAGCACCGCGCGGTTGTCCACCGCGAGCTCGGTGGGCGCCCGGAAGCCGTGCCGGATACCCTGCGCCAGCAGGGGCTCCACATCCCGTGCGGCCGACTCCCAGACCACCGGGTGCCCCTGCGCGGACAACCAGTCGGCGACGGTGCGCAGGTCCGCGACGTCGGCCCGGTCGACGGCCACCACCAGCGACTCCCGCGCCGTGACCACGCCCGGGGTCAGCCCGTCCAGATAGCCGCCCTCGCGCCACAGCCGTAGCGATTCCAGGCCCAGCCGCAGCAACTTCTCCTCACCCGGCCAGCCTTCGCTGTGCGGGGCGAGCATGCCGCCCGCCACCCACGACGCGCCCGCGTCCCGGGTGCGATGCACGCGCACCGACCATCCGGCCTGCGCCGCCCGGCGCGCCACCGACAGCCCTATGACGCCGCCGCCGATGACGGCGAGTGAGTTGGGCATCCTGTGCTCCCTTCGCCGGCATGACCCGGATCAGGTGTGACGGTAAGGGCACGCGCGCCCACTCTCAGTCCCCGCTCGCCGGGACTCCCGTGTTCTTCGGTGTCCACGCTAGCGCGATACCGTCGCGCTGTGCACCACGCTGCCCGTCTCGCCGCCGCGAGGCTGTACCTGTGTACCGACGCACGCCGCGAGCGGGGTGACCTGGCCGAGTTCGCCGACGCCGCCCTGGCCGGCGGCGTCGACATCATCCAGCTGCGCGACAAGGGGTCGGCCGGTGAGCAGCGCTTCGGCCCCCTCGAGGCGCGTGACGAGCTGGCCGCGTGCGAGGTCCTCGCCGAGGCGGCCCGCCGGCACGGCGCCCTGTTCGCGGTCAACGACCGCGCCGACATCGCCCGCGCGGCCGGCGCCGACGTGCTGCACCTGGGCCAGGGCGACCTGCCCTTGGCCGTGGCGCGCGAGATCGTCGGGCCGGACACGGTGATCGGGCTGTCCAGCCACGACGCCGACCAGGCCGCCGCGGCCGCGGAGAGCCAGGCCGGCTACTTCTGCGTCGGCCCGTGCTGGCCCACCCCGACGAAACCCGGGCGCCGGGCGCCGGGCCTGCCGCTGGTCCGGCTGGCCGCCGGGCTCGCCACCGACAAGCCCTGGTTCGCGATCGGCGGCATCGATGCGGACCGGCTGCCCGAGGTGCTCGACGCCGGGGCGCGACGCGTCGTGGTGGTGCGGGCCATCACCGGGGCCGAGGATCCGCGGGCCGCCGCGCGGCGGCTCAGGTCAGCGCTTGCAGCAGCGAGTTGATCCGGGGATGCGTCGGCGTCTCATCGGCCTGAAGGGGATCGCCCGGCATGCACCACACGAATACCCCGGCCTCGATCTCGAGCGTGCGGGGCAGGTGCCGGCGCCGTTCGTCGCCGTGGTCCAGCGGCACCAGCGCCGGGGCGGCGCGCAGCCGCTGCCAGCTGGCCGCGAAACCGGGGTGCAGCGGCAGGTCGGCCACCTCGCTCTCGGCGACCCAGCGCATCTCGGCGCTTTCCCGGTTGGGCACGGTCTGCAGCAACTCGGCCGCGTCGGCGACGACGGTGGTGTAGCTCCAGCGGGTGCCGCCCATCCCGGAGACCTCCGCGGTGACGACCGTGGCGCGGACGGCGACCAGGTCCGCCGGCAGGCCGGCCTCCTCGTGCGCCTCGCGGACCGCGGTCTGCTCCGGGGTCTCGTGGCTGTCCCGGGCGCCTCCCGGCAGCCCCCAGGTGCCACCCTGGTGGCTCCACACCGCCCGATGCTGCAGCAGCACCGCGGGCGTGCCGTCGGCCGCGGGGGCCCGCAGCAGCAGGCCGGCCGCGCCGTACCGGCCCCAATAATGAGCGCCGCCGTCGGATACCACCCATCCGTCACCGTCGCCGTGCACGAGATCAGGATATGCAGGCCATCCGGCCGGTCAATCGGGTCGCATCCCCCCATCCGGCGCAACATTCTCTTAGAATTCGCTTATTCGGGTTCGTGCGGCGAATTTCCAGGCCGAAGGATGAGGGCTGAGCAGACGTGACGGTTGAGCTGGCGCACCCGTCGACCGAGCCGAAGGGGTCGCGGTCGCCGGCCGAACCGGCGCATCCGCGCTGGTGGTTCATCTCCACGACGCCGGGCCGGATCCTCAGCATCGGGATCGTGCTGGCCGCCCTCGGCGTCTCCAGCGCCTTCGCCACCTCGACGACGATCAACCACCGCCAGCAGGTGCTGTCCACGGTGCTCAACCACACCGAGCCGTTGTCGTTCGCCGCCGGGCGGCTGTACACCACGCTGTCGGTGGCCGACGCGGCAGCGGCCACCGCGTTCATCGCCCAGGCCGAGCCGCGTCCGGTCCGGCTGCGCTACGAGCAGGCCATCACCGACGCCGCGGTGGCCGTGACCCGGGCGTCGAGCGGGCTGACCGACGAACCGCTGGTGCAGTTGCTGGGCCGGATCAACGCCGAACTGGCCGTCTATACCGGGCTGATCGAGATCGCGCGCACCAACAACCGGGAGGGCAACCCGGTCGGGTCGTCGTACCTGTCCGAGGCCTCGGGGCTGATGCAGTCGAGGATCCTGCCGGACGCCGCGCAGCTGTACCAGGCGACGTCGGAGCGGGTGGACAGCGAGACCACCGCGTCCACGCACTTCCCCGCCCCGGTGATCCTCGTCGTCGCCAGCACGGTGGTGTTCGGCGCGTTCTCCCATCGCTGGCTGGCCCGGCGCACCCGGCGCCGGATCAACCCGGGGCTGGTCGTCGGCGCCCTCGGTATCCTCGTCATGGTGGTATGGGTCGGGACCGCGCTAACCATCTCCACGACGGCGAGCCGTAGCGCCAAGGACACCGCCGCGGAGTCGCTGCGGACCGTCACCAACGTCGCCATCACCGCCCAGCAGGCGCGGGCCGACGAGACGCTGTCGCTGATTCGCCGCGGCGACGAGGAGATGCGCAAGCAGTCGTTCTACGACCGCATCGACTCCATGCACTCCCAGCTCGACCAGTACCTGTCGCGCAGCGACGCCGTCGACAAGCCCGACCTGCAG
Source organism: Mycobacterium sp. E2699 (assembly GCF_001666745.1). Taxonomy (NCBI): domain Bacteria; kingdom Bacillati; phylum Actinomycetota; class Actinomycetes; order Mycobacteriales; family Mycobacteriaceae; genus Mycobacterium; species Mycobacterium sp. E2699. Next base: position 28,570 of record NZ_LZJH01000134.1, read on the forward strand.
GGCGCCGACCAGCTGCTGCTGCGCTGGCGGCAGGCCAACGACCGGATCAACTCCTACATCTCGGTGGGCAACTACCGCGCCGCCACCCAGGTCGCCCTCGGCAGCGGCGAGGACGACTCCACCCCGGCGTTCGACAAGCTCGAGGACCTGCTGGGCAAGGCCATGGACCAGAGCCGCACGCACCTGCGCAACGACGTGCTCAACGCGCGCAGCGGGCTGTCCGGCGCCCAGGTGGGCGGCGTGGTGCTGTCCCTGGGGGCCGCGATCGCCGTGGCGCTGGGGCTGTGGCCGCGGTTGAAGGAGTACCGATGATGACGGCCCTGCGCCGGGGGCTCGCCGCGGCCGCGGTCGGCACGGTGCTGGCGGGCTGCGGGCACACCGAATCGCTGACCGTGGCCACCGTGCCGACGCTGCCGCCGCCCACGCCGGTCGGGATGGAGCAGCTGCCGCCGCAGCCGCCGCTGCCGCCGGACGACGCCGGCCAGGGCTGCAACGCGACCGCCAGCCTGCGCCCGTTCCCCACCAAGGCCGAGGCCGACGCGGCCGTCGCCGACATCCGGGCCCGCGGCCGGCTGATCGTCGGGCTCGACATCGGCAGCAACCTGTTCAGCTTCCGCGACCCGATCACCGGCGAGATCACCGGCTTCGACGTCGACGTCGCCGGCGAGATCGCGCGCGACATCTTCGGCGCCCCGTCGCATGTCGAGTACCGGATCCTGTCGTCGGAGGAGCGGGTCACCGCGCTGCAGCGCTCCGAGGTCGACGTCGTGGTCAAGACCATGACCATCACCTGCGAGCGGCGCAAGCTGGTGAACTTCTCCACCGTCTACCTCGACGCCAATCAGCGCATCCTGGCCCCGCGGGACTCGCCGATCGCCAAGGTGGCCGACCTGTCCGGCAAGCGGGTCTGCGTGGCCAGGGGCACCACGTCGCTGCACCGCATCCAGCAGATCGACCCGCCGCCGGTCATCGTGTCGGTGGTGAACTGGGCCGACTGCCTGGTGGCCATGCAGCAGCGGGAGATCGACGCCGTCAGCACCGACGACTCGATCCTGGCCGGGCTGGTCGAAGAGGACCCCTATCTGCACATCGTCGGGCCGAATATGGCCACCCAGCCGTACGGCATCGGCGTCAACCTGAACAACACCGGCCTGGTCCGGTTCGTCAACGGCACGCTGGAACGCATCCGCCGGGACGGCACGTGGAACACGTTGTACCGCAAGTGGTTGACGGTTCTCGGTCCCGCGCCCGCCCCGCCGACGCCGAGGTACGTGGACTGATGGCCGAGCTGGATCACACCGAGCAGCCCGGCGCCGACGAGGGCGCCGCAGCCCCGGACACGCAGGGCGGTCCGGTAACGGGGCGAATCCAGGCCACCCAGGCGCTGTTCCGCCCCGACTTCGACGACGATGACGACGACTTCCTCATCCCCGGGATCGACACCGACGCGCCGATGACGGTCGCCACCCGAGTGCTGCCGCCGACCCGGCAACTCGGCGGCGGCCTGGTCGAGATCCCGCGGGTGCGGGACATCGACCCGCTCGAGGCGCTGATGACCAACCCGGTGGTGCCGGAGTCCAAGCGCTTCTGCTGGAACTGCGGCAAACCGGTCGGCCGGTCCGGGGAGGGCGACAAGGGCGCGTCCGAGGGCTGGTGCCCCTCCTGCGGCAGCCCGTATTCCTTTTTGCCGCAGCTGAACACGGGCGACATCGTCGCCGGCCAGTACGAGGTCAAGGGCTGCATCGCGCACGGCGGGCTGGGCTGGGTGTACCTGGCGCTCGACCACAACGTCAACGACCGCCCGGTGGTGCTCAAGGGCCTGGTGCATTCCGGTGACGCCGAGGCGCAGGCCATCGCGATGGCCGAGCGCCAGTTCCTCGCCGAGGTGGTGCACCCGCAGATCGTGCAGATCTTCAATTTCGTCGAGCACACCGATTCGCACGGGGACCCCGTCGGCTACATCGTGATGGAGTACATCGGCGGCCAGTCGCTCAAGCGGGTCCTCAAGGACCGCAAATCCGAGAAGCTACCCGTCGCCGAGGCGATCGCCTACCTGCTGGAGATCCTGCCCGCGCTGACCTACCTGCACTCCATCGGCCTGGTCTACAACGACCTGAAGCCGGAGAACATCATGCTCACCGAGGAGCAGCTCAAGCTCATCGACCTGGGCGCGGTGTCGCGGATCAATTCGTTCGGATACCTCTACGGCACACCGGGTTTCCAGGCGCCGGAGATCGTGCGGACCGGTCCGACGATCGCCACCGACATCTACACGGTGGGTCGCACGCTGGCGGCGCTGACGCTGAACCTGCGCACCCGCAACGGACGCTACGTGGACGGCCTGCCGGACGACGATCCGGTGCTGAAGAACTACGACTCGTTCGGCCGGCTGCTGCGCCGCGCCACCGACCCCGACCCGCGGCGCCGGTTCTCCACCGCGGACGAGATGTCCGCCCAGTTGATGGGCGTGCTGCGCGAGGTGGTCGCGCACGACACCGGGATACCGAGACCCGGTCTGTCGACGGTCTTTTCGCCCAGCCGATCGACGTTCGGGGTGGACCTGCTCGTCGCGCACACCGACGTGTATCTGGACGGGCAGGTGCACTCGGAGAAGCTGACCGCCCGGGAGATCGTGACCGCGCTGCCGGTGCCGTTGGTCGACCCGACCGACGTCGCCGCGCCCGTGCTGCAGGCGACGGTGCTGTCCCAGCCGGTGCAGACGCTGGACTCGTTGCGTGCGGCCCGGCACGGCTCGCTGGACGCCGACGGCATCGAGGTGGCCGAGTCGATCGAGCTGCCGCTGATGGAGGTCCGCGCGCTGCTGGACCTCGGCGACGTGGCCAAGGCCACCCGCAAACTCGACGACCTGGCCGAGCGCGTCGGCTGGCGGTGGCGGTTGGTCTGGTACCGGGCCGTCGCCGAGCTGCTCACCGGCGACTACGAGTCCGCCACAAAGCATTTCACCGAGGTGCTGGACACCTTCCCCGGCGAGCTCGGGCCCAAGCTGGCCCTGGCCGCCACCGCCGAGCTGGCCGGCAACACCGACGAGCACAAGTTCTACCAGACCGTGTGGAAGACCAACGACGGCGTGATCTCCGCGGCCTTCGGCCTGGCCAGATCCCTTTCGGCCGAGGGCGATCGGGAGGCCGCGGTCAACACCCTGGACGAGGTTCCGCCCACCTCAAGGCATTTCACCACCGCGCGGCTGACCAGCGCGGTGACCCTGATGTCCGGCCGGTCCACGAGCGAGATCACCGAGGCGCAGATCCGCGACGCTGCCCGGCGCGTGGAGGCTTTGCCGCCCACCGAGCCGCGCGTGCTGCAGATCCGCGCCCTGGTGCTGGGCGGCGCGATGGACTGGTTGCAGGACAACGAGGCCAGCACCAACCACATCCTCGGCTTCCCGTTCACCGAGCACGGCCTGCGGCTGGGCGTCGAGGCGTCGCTGCGCAGCCTGGCCCGCGTCGCGCCCACCCAGCGGCACCGCTACACGCTGGTGGACATGGCCAACCGGGTGCGGCCGACGAGCACGTTCTAGGTCTCGGGTTTCGGCCCATGTGAGTGTGAATCCTGGGCTTTGGCTTTCGCGTCGAGTGTGAATCCTGGGCTTTGAGTGTGAAGCCTGGGCGGCGTTTCGGGTCGAGTGTGAATCGTGGGCTTTGAGTGTGAAGCCTGGGCGGCGTTTTTGGGTCGAGTGTGAATCGTGGGCTTTGCGTGTGAAGCCTGGGCTTTGAGTGTGAAGCCTGGGCTCTAGAACCGCCCGGATCCCGCCCTGCGCGCACACTCAAAGCCGTACGCGCACAACCAAAGCCGTACGCGCACACTCAAAGCCCAGGCTTCACAGTCAAAGCCGTAGGCGCACAATCAACGCGTCAACCCGCGATCCAACCGCGTTCGACCAGCGCCACCCGCACTCGGCGCACGATATTGGCTCGGTGGTCCTCCGCGACGACTCGGACGATGATCCAGCCCATTCGATCGAGCGTCTCTAGGCGCTGAATGTCGTGGACGTAGCGCCGGCGGTCGGTCTGGTGTTGGTCACCGTCGTATTCAACGCCCACCAGGTACTGCTCCCAGCCCACGTCGACGTGGGCGACGGGTATACCGTCGGCGCCCAACACCGGGATCTGGGTCTGCGGCTGCGGGAATCCGGCGTCGATGAGAAGCAGCCGCAGGTAGCTTTCGCGCGGCGACTGCGCGCCGGGGTCGACCAGCTGCAGCGCGGCTTCCAGTCGGCGCAGCCCGGGCGCGTGGGGATGGCACTTGACGACACGCAGCACGTCATCGACCTTGAATCCCGTTGCCCGCGCGAGCGCATCGAGCCGAACGACTGCCGAGCGAACGGCGCCGCGCCGGCCGATGTCGAAGGCGGTTCGCTCGGGCGTGGTGACGGGGCGCCCGTCCATGACCTGCGTCTCGCCCTCCAGCAATGCGTCGCGCCGTATCAGCACGCCGGGTGGCGGCCGGGTGTTGGTGTGATTCAGTTCGATCGGAACATCGTCCGGAATCCACTCGGCGCCGTGTAAGGCGGCGGCCGCCGCTCCCACGATCGTCGCCGTCCCACCCGACCACAGCCAGGCGGCGGCGATGCGCAGCTTCAACGACAGCCGGGCATCGTTGGACACGTAGACGTTCGGGAATACCGGTCGATAGCGCGTTCTCAGTTGATGCCGGCTCAACGCACCCGATGCCAGTGCCGCACTGCCGACGAACGGTTCGCTCATGCGCCGCAGAGTTGCACAGCGGACGCGGGTCGTGCCGTCCGCTATCCACAGGGGCACACATAGCGAAAACACAGGTTCATGCCGCACAGTTAGCTCATGCCGGGGGAGTCCACGCAGTGGATCAGCACGGCGCGAGGTTTGCGCCGGGCCGGGTTCGGGGTGTCCGGACCAGAGGTCGACGCGGCCATGACCCGGGACTGGCCCGGCCACGTCGACGCCATGCTGGCCGCGAACCCCGACGCCGACCCGGGTGCGATCGCCACGCCGATGCCCGCCCTCGCGGCACCGCGCGCGCCCGGCAAGGGCGCGACGCCGGCCGCCCGCAAGCAGTACAACGGTCAGCTGTCCGAGCAGCAGCGCATGCTGTCCGACTGGTGGTTGACCCGGATGGTCAGCGTCGGCCGGCCGCTCCACGAGAAGCTGACGTTGTTGTGGCACAACCACTTTGCCACCTCCGCGCAGAAGGTCCGGGTGGCGGCGTACATGGCCGCGCAGAACCAGAAGCTGCGCGCCGGATCGCTGGGTGACTTCCGCTCGCTGGCCTACGCGATGCTGACCGACGCCGCGATGCTGCGCTGGCTGGACGGCCAGACCAACACGGCCAAGGCCCCCAACGAAAACCTCGCCCGCGAGTTCATGGAACTTTTCGCGCTGGGCCATGGCAACGGCTACACCGAGGACGACGTGCGCAACGGGGCCCGCGCCCTGACCGGCTGGGTGATCCGCCCCGACGGCCAGACGTCGGTGCTGCCGCGACGCCATGACGCGACGGCCAAGATGCTGTTCGGCCGCACCCAGAACTTCGACGCCGCGGGGTTCTGCGACGCCGTGCTGAGCCAGCCCAAATCGGCGGAGTACGTCGCGGGACGCCTGTGGCAGCAGCTGGCCTCGGACGAGCCGCCTTCGCCGCAGGCGCTCGACCGCCTGGTCGCGGCGTACGGCCCGCGCCGCGACCTGCGGGCGCTGACCCGCGCGATCCTGACCGACGACGAGTTCACCGGCGGCCGGTCCACCGTGGTGAACACCCCGGTCGAATGGCTCGTCGGCGTCATGCGGACACTCCGCGTGTCGCCGGCCAACCCGGCGCACCGCAAGCTCGCGGAGGCGACGTTGGCCGGGCTGGGGCAGCGGCCGTTCTTCCCGCCCAGCGTCGGCGGCTGGCCCAGCGGACCCGTCTGGTTGTCCACCGCCAGCGCCGGAGTTCGCCTGCGCGCCGCGACCGAACTGGCGCTGGCCGGCGACTTGTCGGGCATCGAGAGCGCCCCGGCCGGCGATCGCATCGACGCCGTCGGCTACCTGATCGGCATCGGCGATTGGTCGGACCGCACCGTCAAGGCGCTGCAGCCGCTGGTGCGCCAACCGCCGCAGCTGGTCGCCGCCGCCGTCAACACGCCCGAATACCTGACCTCCTGAGCGGATTTGCCCATGCCCGAGATCAACCGCCGCAAATTCCTGATCGCCAGCGCGGGCGTCGGCGCGGCCGGCCTGCTGTCCGGGGCGGTGGCGGTCAGTTGGCCCGACCTGATGCGCGCGGCGCAGGATCGGCCACTGCCGGCCGGAGCCGGTGTCCTGGTGATCGTGTCGCTGTACGGCGGCAACGACGGGATCAACACTCTGATCCCCTACGGCGACAACGCCTATCACGATGCCCGGCCCGAACTGGCCTACGCCCCCGGCGATGTCCTGCACCTCGACCAGCAACTGGGGCTCAACCCGGCGATGAAGGGACTGGCCCAACTGTGGGGTCAGTCCCGGCTCGCCATCGTGCGCGGCGTCGGCTACCCCAAGCCCGACCACAGCCACTTCCGGTCCATGGACATCTGGCAGACGGCGTCGCCGGACGAGCCCGTCTCGACGGGCTGGATCGGCCGCTGGCTCGACGCCACCGGCGAGGACCCGTTGCGCGCGGTCAATATCGGGGCGGTCCTGCCGCCGTTGGCGGTGGGGCAGAAGCAGACTGCCGCGGCGCTGACCCCGGGCGGCGCGCCGGGCAAGGCGGAGAAATTCGACACCGTCATGACCGCGCTGGGCGCCGACGACCCGAACGACACCCCGGCGATGGCCGCGGTCTGCAAGGCGTACCGCGCCGCGCGCACCACGGATACCACGTTCGCGTCGCTCAAACCTGCTCGTGAGCAACACAATCCGCTGGCGGCGCAACTGGGTGTCGTCGCCGCCGCGGTGCGGGCGCGTGTTCCCACGCGGGTCTACTCCGTGCAGTTGGGCGGTTTCGACACCCACGCCAACGAACGCGGAACCCAGCAGCGCCTGCTGCAGACGTTCGACGAGGCGGTCACCGCGTTCCTGCAGCAGGTGGCCGATCCCAACGTGGTGGTGATGGCGTACTCGGAGTTCGGCCGCCGGGTGCCCGCCAACGCCTCCGAAGGCACCGACCACGGCACCGCCGGCCCGGTCTTCGTCGCCGGCGGGCCGGTGCGCGGCGGCTTCTACGGCGACGAGCCCAGCCTGACCGACCTCGACAACGGAGACCTGAAGTACACCACGGACTTTCGCGACGTGTACCACGAACTGCTGGCCCGGACCGTCGGTGCCGATCCCACCCCGTCGGTGGGGGCGGGACGCAAGAGCCTGGGATTCCTAACCGCTTAACGCGCTGACACAGTCGCGGGCGATGGCCAGCTCCTCGTTGGTCGGGATCACCAGCACGACGATCGGTGATCCGTCGGCGGATATCTGCCGCGCGCCCCGGCCCCCGCTGAGGTTGCGGCGCCCGTCGAGGACGATGCCCATCTCCTCCAGGCCGGCGACCGCGTCGCGGCGTACCGCCGGGTCGTTTTCGCCGATCCCGGCGGTGAAAGTGATGACGTCGGTGTGCCCGAGCACGGCCAGGTAGGCGCCGATGTACTTGCGCAGCCGGTGGATGAACACGCTGTAGGCCAATTGCGCGGCGCCGTCGCCGGATTCGATCATCTCCCGCAACCGCCGGAAGTCGCGCTCGCCGGACAGGCCCAGGACCCCGGACCGCTCGTTGAGCATCGCCTCGACGTCGTCGACACCCATGTTGGCCCGGTGCCACAGGTAGCTGACGATGCTGGGGTCGATGTCGCCGCTGCGAGTGCCCATCACCAGGCCTTCCAGCGGCGTCAGGCCCATCGACGTGTCGATCGCCCGGGTGCCGGCGATCGCGGACGCCGAGGAACCGTTGCCCAGGTGCAGCACAATCTGTTTCAGTCCGCCGACCGGCCGGTCCAGGAAGGTGGCGGCCTGCTGGCTGACGTAACGGTGCGACGTGCCGTGGAACCCGTAGCGACGGATCTGCCACCGCTCGGCCACGTCGCGGTCGATCGCGTAGGTCGCCGCGGCGGGCGGCATGTCGTGGAAGAAGGCGGTGTCGAACACCGCCACGTGGGGCACGTCGGGCAGCAGCCTGCGGGCCACCTCGATTCCCTTGAGCGCGGGCGGGTTGTGCAGCGGCGCCAACTCGGACAGCTTCTCGAGCGCGGCGATCCGCGCGTCGTCCATCAGCGTCGGCCGATAGAACTCATTGCCGCCGTGCACCACCCGGTGCCCGACCGCCGTCAGCCCGCAGGCCTTCAGGTCGATGCCGGCCCGGGCCAATTCGTCGAAAGCGCGGTGCAGCGCCGCGTCGTGGTCGGCAACCGACGACGCGTCCTCGCCGATCCGCTCGATGTGGCCGGAAGCCCGTGCCTCGCCCGAATCGGGCTGCAGCAGCTGGTATTTCAGGGACGACGAGCCGGAGTTGATCACCAGCACCAGGCGCGCTTCACGGGCCATGGGCGTCCTGCGCCTGAATCGCGGTGATGGCAACCGTGTTCACGATGTCCTCGACCGTCGCGCCGCGGGACAGGTCGTTGACCGGCTTGCGCAGCCCCTGCAGCACCGGGCCGATCGCGATCGCCCCGGCGCTGCGCTGCACCGCCTTGTAGGTGTTGTTGCCGGTGTTGAGGTCGGGAAAGATCAGCACCGTGGCGCGGCCGGCCACCTGCGAATCGCGGAGTTTGGTGGCCGCGACGGACGGTTCGATGGCGGCGTCGTATTGGATCGGGCCTTCGACCAGCAGCTTCGGGTCGCGCCGTCGCACCAGATCCGTTGCCGCCCTGACCTTGTCGACGTCGGCACCCACACCGGAGTCCCCGGTCGAATAGGACAGCATGGCAACCCGCGGCTCGATGCCGAAGCGTGCGGCGGTGCGCGCGGAGCTGATCGCGATGTCGGCGAGCTGCTCGGACGTCGGATTCGGGATGATCGCGCAGTCGCCGTAGACCAGCACCCGGTCGGGCAGGCACATGAAGAACACGCTGGAGACGGTGGAGACATCGGGAACGGTCTTGATGATCTCGAAGGCCGGCCGGACGGTGTGCGCGGTGGTGTGCGCGGCGCCCGACACCATGCCGTCGACGGCGCCGTTGTAGACCAGCATGGTCCCGAAATACGTTCCGTCGCGCATGATCTCGCGGGCGTGCTCGACGGTGATCCCCTTCGCCTTGCGAAGCTCGGCGTACTGTTCCGCGAACTGCTCGCGCAGCGCGCTGTTCAGCGGATCGATCACCGTCGCGCCGTCCAGGTTCACGCCGAGCTCCGACGAACGTAGCCGGATCCGGGCTTCGTCGCCCAGGACGGTCAGGTCGGCGACGCCGCGCTGCAGCAGCCGGCCGGCGGACCGCAGGATGCGGTCGTCGTCGCCCTCGGGAAGGACGATGTGTTTGCGATCCGAGCGGGCCCGCAGCTGCAGCTGGTAGGTGAACATCTGCGGCGTGATCACGGTGGGCATCGAAATGGCAAGCTGGTTCAGGAGATCCGCGATGTCGACGTGGCGGTCCATCAGCGCCAGCGCGGTGTCGATCTTGCGCTGCGAGGTTGCCGTGACCCGGCCGCGGGCGGCGGCGGCGGCGCTGGCCGTGTCGTAGGTGCCCAGCGCCGTCGCGATGATGGGCAGCCGCAACCGCAATCCGCTCACCAGGGCCGCGATGGAGGGATGCAGCTCGAAACCGCCGTTGAGCACCAGGCACGACAGCGACGGAAACCCTTCTGCCGCATGGGCGCTGGCGACGGCGAGCACCACATCGGAGCGGTCTCCGGGGGTGATGACGGCCATGCCGTCGCTCAGCCGTTCCAGCACGTGGTCGGCGGTCATCCCGGCGACCAGCACGGCCATCACCTCGCGTTCCCGCAGCGACGCCTCGCCGCTGACCGGCGTCCCGTTGACGGCCCGTTCCAGCTCGGCCACCGTCGGCGCCGACAGCAGCGGCTCCTCGGGCAGCACGTAGCTGCGCTGGGCTGGCGGCGGAAGCGCCGCTAAACACTTGCGGACCTCGCTCAGTTGGGCCGGATCGCAGCGGTTGGCCACCACCGCCGCGGTGTGGGCGTGCTGAGCCGTCAACTCGGCCAGGCACACCTCGACCACGCCGGCGACCTCCTCGGGAGTGCGGCCCTTGCCGCTGACGGTCAGCAGCACCGGCGCGCCGAGGTTGGCCGCGATCCTCGCGTTGACCGAAAGCTCGGCGGGCCTGGTCACGTCGGTGTAGTCGCTGCCGACGATGACCACGACGTCGCAGGCCTGCGCCATGGCGTGATACGCGTCGACGACGGCGGCGATGGCGGCGTCGGTGTCGGCGTGCAACTGCTGGTAGGTCACGCCCACGCACCGCTCGTACGGCAGGCCCGCGGTGGTGTGCTCCAGCAGCAGTTCCAGGATGTAGTCACGCTTTTCGCCGAGCCGCGTGATGGGCCGGAACACGCCGACCCTGGCGACCGTGGCGGTCAGCCGGTGCAGCAGCCCGAGGGCGACCGTCGACTTGCCGGTCTCCGGTTCGGGCGCGGCGATGTATATCGCCGAAATTTCAGCCAAGTCGCCGCAGCCTGGGCGCCAGGTCCTTTTCGAAGAGCTCGAGGAACCGCCGCTGATCCTGGCCGGGCGCGTGGAACACCAGGTGGTTGAGGCCCCAGTCGACGTAGTCCTTGACCTTCTCGACCGCCTCGTCGGGGTCCGACGCCACGATCCAGCGCTTGGCGACCTGCTCGATCGGCAGGGCGTCGGCGGCCTTCTCCATCTCGATCGGGTCGTCGATGCTGTGCTTCTGCTCGGCGGTCAGCGACAGCGGCGCCCAGAACCGGGTGTTCTCCAGCGCCAGCTCGGGGTCGGGGTCGTAGGAGATCTTGATCTCGATCATCTTGTCGATGTCGTCGACGTTGCGGTCCGCGGCCGCGGCGCCCTCCTTGACGGCCGGGATCAGCTTGTCCTTATAGAGCTCCTCGCCCTTGCCGGAGGTGCAGATGAAGCCGTCACCGGCGCGCCCGGCGTATTTGGCCACCGCCGGACCGCCGGCGGCGATGTAGATCGGGACGCCGCCCTCGGGCACGTCGTAGATCGAGGCGCCCTTGAGCCGGTAGTACTCGCCGGGGAAGTCGACGCGGTCGCCGCGCCACAGCTCCCGCATCAACCGCACCGACTCGCGCAGCCGGGCGAAGCGCTCCTTGAACTCCGGCCAGTCGCCCTCGTATCCGGTGGCGATCTCGTTCAACGCCTCGCCGGTGCCCACCCCGAGGAAGATCCGGTTCGGGTACAGGCACGCCATGGTGGCGAAGGCCTGCGCGATGACGGCCGGGTTGTAACGGAAGGTCGGGGTGAGCACGGAGGTGCCCAGCACGATGCGTTGGGTGCGTTCGCCGACGGCGGTCATCCAGGCCAGCGAGAACGGGGCATGACCGCCCTCGTGCCGCCACGGCTGGAAGTGGTCGCTGACGGTTGCGCTGTCCATGCCGTGACCCTCGGCGGCGACGGCCAGTTCGACGAGCTCGCGCGGTGCGAATTGTTCGGCGGATGCCTTGTATCCAAGTTTCAGTTCAGCCACGGCTCATTTCTACTCCTATGCTCACTTGCGTGGGCCCAGCACCGACTCTTGTTCAGGTCACCGACACCGTGTACCTCGCCCGGGGCCACGCCGTTAACTGGACCCTGGTCGTCGACGGCACGGGTGTGATGTTGATCGACGCCGGTTATCCCGGGGATCGCGAGGACGTGCTGGGCTCGCTGCGCAAACTCGGCTACGACGCGGGCGATGTGCGCGCCATCCTGCTGACCCACGCGCACGTCGACCACCTGGGCTCGGCGATCTGGTTCGCCCGCGAGCACGGCACCCCGGTGTACTGCCACGCCGACGAAGTCGGTCACGCCAAGCGGGAGTACTTGGAGCAGGTGTCGATTTTCGATGTGGCGGTTCGCATTTGGCGACCGCGGTGGGCGGTGTGGGGCGTGCACGTGGTGCGCAGCGGCGGCCTGATCCGCGACGGCATCCCGTCGGCACGGCCGCTCAGCGCCGAGGTGGCCGCCGGTCTCCCCGGCCACCCGACGGCCGTCGCCACACCGGGGCACACCAGCGGGCACTGCTCGTATGTCGTCGACGGCGTGCTGGCCAGCGGCGACGCGCTGATCACCGGCCACCCGCTGCTGCGTCGCGGCGGCCCACAGCTGCTGCCGGCGGTGTTCAGCCACAGCCAGAAGAGCTGCCTGCGCAGCCTCGGTGCGCTGGCCCTGCTGGACACCGAGGTCCTGCTGCCGGGTCACGGCGACGTGTGGCGCGGGCCCATACGCGAGGCGACCGACGCGGCTTTGGCGCGGGCGAGTTGACCCGCGTAAGCCGGCGCGTGCGCGCCCCGCGGGAGTCGGTGTACCGGGCGCTCCTCGACGCGAATGCCGTGGCACAGTGGCGCGTTCCGGACGGCATGACGGCGGTCGTGCACGAGTTCGACGCCAGGGCCGGAGGGCGGTTCCGCGTTTCGCTGACGTACGAATCGCCGGATCGGCACGGCAAGACCGCCGCGGCCACCGACACCTACCACGGCCGGTTCGTCGAGCTGGTGCCCGGCAAGCGGGTGGTCGAGGAGCTGGAATTCGAGACGACCGATCCGGCCTTGGCGGGGCTGATGCGGATCACCACGACGCTGACGGACGCCGACGGCGGCACCCGAGTGGTGATGGTTCACGACGGCCTACCGCCGGGAGTTTCCGCCGCGGACAACGAGATTGGCACCCAGATGGCGCTGGACAAGCTCGCGGCCCTGGTCGAGTCGCGCTAGTCGCCGAGCCCCAGATGATCCCGCAGCGTCTCGCCCGTGTACTCCGTCCGGAACGCGCCGCGCTCCTGCAGCAGCGGCACCACCCGGTCGACGAACTCGTCCAGCCCGTGCGGCGTCAGGTGCGGCACCAGGATGAACCCGTCGCAGGCGTCGGCCTGGATGTACGTGTCGATCTCGTCGGCGATGCTCACCGGGGTGCCGACGAACTGCTGGCGGCTCGTCACGGCGATCACCAGCTCGCGGATGGACAGCTTCTCGGCCGAGGCCCGTTCGCGATAGCGCCGGGCGACCGCGAGCGGGTCGCCGTGCCGCACCCGCCCCTGCGTGATGGTGCTGTCGACCAGCGGGTCGACGTCGGGTAGCGGGCCGTCGGGGTCGTAGCCCGACAGGTCGCGGCCCCAGACCTGCTCGAGCATCGCGATCGCCGTCGCGCCGCTGACCTGCTGGTAGCGGATGTGGTGCGCCCTGTCCTGCGCCTCGGCATCGGTGTCGCCGATGACGAACGTCGCGGCCGGAAACACCTTGAGCCGGTTGGGGTCTCGCCCGAACGCCGCGGCACGCCCCTTGACGTCGGCGTAGTAGCGTTGGCCGTCTTCCAGCGACGAGTGCAGGGTGAACAGGGCGTCGGCGTTGCGGGCGCCGAACGCGCGGCCGTCGGCGGAGTCGCCGGCCTGCAGCAGGATCGGATGACCCTGCGGGCCGGCGGGCAGCGTCGCGAAGCCGCGCACGTCGAACTGCGGGCCGCGGTGCGCGACGCTGCGGACGCGGTCGGGATCGACGTAGACGCCGGCGTCGACATCGGCCAGCACGGCATCGTCCGCCCAGCTGTCCCAGAATTGGCGGGCCACCGACAGGAACTCCTCGGCGCGCGTGTACCTGTCGGCGTGGTCGAGGAACCCGCCGCGGCGGAAGTTGGCGCCGGTGAAGGCGTCCGACGAGGTCACCATGTTCCACCCGGCGCGGCCGCCGGACAGGTGGTCGAGCGTCGCGAATTGCCTTGCCACCTCGAAGGGTTCGTTGAAGGTGGTGTTGATGGTGCCCGTCAGCCCGATCCGGTCGGTGACGCCCGCCAGCGCGGCCAGCACCGTGAAGGTGTCCGGGCGGCCCACCACGTCGAGGTCGTAGATGCGGCCGCGGTGCTCGCGCAGGCGCAGCCCCTCGGCCAGGAAGAAGAAGTCGAACAGGCCGCGTTCGGCGGTGCGGGCCAGGTGCACGAACGACTCGAACTCGATCTGGCTGCCCGCGGCGGGATCGGTCCACACCGTGGTGTTGTTGACGCCCGGGAAGTGGGCGCCCAGGTGAATCGGCTTGCGGCGCTTGCCCTCTCGAACGCTCAACCCTTCAACCCCCATCGCTTGGCGATCAGTTCGTGCGAGCGCAGCCGGTCGGACTGCCCGTGGGTGACCGAGGTGATGACGAGTTCGTCGGCGCCGGTAGCGCGTTGCAGCTTCGCCAGCCGCTCGGCGACCTCGTCGGGGTCGCCGACGAATTGGGTTGCCACGCGGTCGATCACGACCGCCAGCTGCTCGTCGGTCAGCGGGACGCAGTCGTCGGGGTCGGGATAGGGGGCGGCGCCGCCGCCGGCCCGGATCGAATACACCCAGTGGCCGTAGCCGGACGCCAGGTGTTTGGCGGTGGCCGTGTCGTCGGCGACCACGATGTCGGCCGAGACCACCACGTAGGGCCGCGGCAGCGCCGCGGACGGGACGAAGGCGTCGCGGTAGGCGTCGATGGCGTCCAGGGCGGTCGCCGGGGTGAGGTGATAGCTGGCCACGAACGGCAGCCCCCGGGCGCCGGCGACCTGGGCGCTGCGGCCCTTGCTGCTGCCGAAGATCCAGGGCGTCAGGGTGGCACCCTCGCCGGGGACCGCGTGCACGTCGAACCCGTCGACCTCGTAGGTGCCGGCCAGCATCGCCATGATGTCGGCGAGTTGCTCGGCGAAGTCGGGTGCGACGGCATCGGGCTGCTGCAGGATGGCCTGGGTGGCCTGCACCCGGCCGCCGCCCAGCAGCGTGCGCAGGTCGAACGGCGGCGGGATGACGACGCCGTCGACCTCGCGCCATTCGCGGGAGGGTTCGGGCCGGGGCGGTTTCGGGCTTTTCGGTTTGGTGATCCGGCGCTGCGCGGAGCGGCCCAGGCCGAGGTCGATGCGGCCGGGATAGAACGCGTCGAGCATGCCGAAGCTTTCCACCACCGCGGCGGCCGTGGTGTGGCTGAGCTGCACGGCCGCCGAGCCCACCCGAATCGTGTCGGTGGCGGCCGCGATCTGCCCGATCAGCACCGCCGGCGCCGCGCTGGCGACGGCGACGAAGTGGTGCTCGGCGACCCAGAACCGGCGAAAGCCCCACCGCTCGGCGTGCTGGGCGAGCTCGATCGTGTTGCGCAACGCCGTCGCCGCGTCGCCGCCGGCGCTGATCGGCGCGAGGTCCAGGATCGACAGCGGCACCTGGGTCATCGGCGCACCGCCGCATAGCGGTTGCGCGCCACGGGCAGCCCCAGGCGGGCGCGCAGGGTCTCACCGTCGAGATAGGCGGTGCGAAAACGCCCGGCCCGCTGCAGCAGCGGCACCACCTCGTCGACGATCGCCGGCAGGTCGGTGGCGTTGACGGCCGGCCGCAGCCGTGCGCCGTCGACGCCCAGCCGATGCCAACCCGACAGCAGGTCCACCAATTCGGTCGCGCCGCCGGTGAAGACCAGGGCGTCCGACCGGAAGTCTCCGTCGCCGTGGAACGAAACCACCACGTCGGCAAGCACTTTCAGGTGCGCGCCGCCCGCCGCGCGCACCTGGCCGAGGATGCTACGCACCGAAGCGTCGTCGGTGGGCGTGATGAACACGACGTCGGCGGCGGCCGCGGCGAATTCATAGGCGGGGCCGACGTGCGCGAGCGCGGCCACCACCGGCTGGCCCTGCGGTGGGCGCGGCGTGATCGAGGGCCCCTTGACGGAGAAGTACTTTCCGGTGAAGTCGATGTAGTGCAGCTTGTCCACGTCGACGTAGCGCCCGGTGGTCACGTCGCGGATGATCGCGTCGTCCTCCCAGCTGTCCCACAACCGGCGCGCCACCTCGACGAACTCGGCGGCCTCGTCAAACAGGGGTAATCCGGAGACGTCGCGGCGGCCGAACAGGGCCGCCTCGTGCGCGGTGGCGCTCACCCGTGGCTGCCAGCCCGCCCGCCCATGCGACACAAAGTCAAGGGTCGCAATGGATTTGGAGACGTGAAAGGGCTCGGTGTGGGTGACCGTGGCCACGGGCATCAGCCCGATGTGTCGCGTCGCGGGGGCGACGCGGGCCGCAACCAGCACGGCGTCGGCGCGGCCGGTCAGACGATCCGGATGGATCCGGGCGCTTCGCCCGATCTGCGGCATCAGGCTGTCGTCGATGGTCAGGAAGTCCAGCAGCCCGCGCTCGGCGGTGGCCGCCAGCCCGGCCCAGTAGCGGCCGCCGAGCACCGACGGGGCGCCCGGGTCGGAGGCCGGTGTGCTGCGCCACGCCTGCGGGTGCCAGCCGTACCCGTCGAGCGCGACGCCCAGGTGGAACTGACCGGTCATACCAGCCACTTTTCGAAGGCGATCGGGCGAAACGGCCCCCAATCCGGCAGCGGCTCCGCGGGGGCGATGCGGCAGTACCCCGTCGCGTCGTACAGCGCCTCGGCCTCGGGCTGGCGGTTGCCGGTGATCAGGTAGAGCCGCCGGTAGCCCCGCGCGGCGGTCTCGGCCTCCAGCGCCGCCAGCAGCGCCCGCGCGTAACCGCGGCGCCGGTGGGCGCTGTCGGTCCAGATCCGTTTGAGCTCGGCGGTTTCGGCGTCGAAGCGCCGGAACGCGCCGCCGGTGACCGGCGCGCCGTCCACCACGCCGACGAGCAATCCGCCGTCGGGCGGGGCCAATTCGTCCGTCGGCACCGGCAGCCAGGCCAGGTGCGCGTCGGGCGTGCCGCCGTAGCGTTGCGCGTACTCGACGGCCAGCTCGGCCAGCAGCGGCTGCGCCAGCGGGTCCTCGTGGGTGGCCGCGACGAAGCGGAGCCGGGTGGGCGTCACGTAATCATCTAACGTTTCCGACGCCCACCCATTCCACCCCGGGCGGGTCCGCCTTACTGGCCCGGGGGCATCAGCACCGTGTCGATCATGTACACCGTCGCGTTGGACGTGCGCACGCCGCCGCAGACCAGGCCCGCATTGTTGACCCGCAGGTCGTTGCCCTGGCCGGCCACGGTCACCGGCGCGCCCTGCAGCGTGGGGTGTACGCCGCCGACCGCCGCCGGGCTCAACTGACCCTGGACCACGTGATACGTCAGGATCCCCGTCAGCAGCTGCGAGTCCGCCTTCAGCTTGTCGACGGTGCCCGCCGGCAGCTTGTCGAATGCGGCGTTGGTGGGCGCGAACACCGTGTACTGGCCGTTGTTGAGGGTCGCGACCAGGTTCACGTTCGGATTCAGCTTCCCCGACAGCGCCGAGGCCAGGGTGGTCAACATCGGGTTGTTCGACGCCGCCGTCGCCACCGGGTCACGCGACATTCCCATCACGGACCCGGGTCCGCTCGGATTCTGCTTGGCATAGTCCGCGCAACCCGTCCCGATCAGGTCACTCGAGTTGTCGGCGGAGGCCGTAGCCATCGGCACCCCGGCGACGGCGATGGCCGCCAGACCCGCTGCGGCAAGTGTTTTCGCACCAATGCTCATCATTTGCGTTTCGACTCCTTCGTCACAGGCGGCCCTGCGTGGCCGTCTTCTCGTGGAACACAGGTCATTCGGAGCGGCGGCGCGGGTGGATGGGGGCACCGCGAGAAAATTTAAGTAAATGAACCTTTAACTGGCTTAACGAGCCGCTGATGGCGTCTTACGGTCGCGTCGCGGTGACGAATCCCGGAACGACGGCAAGGTCGTCGGGGCTGCCGCGCCACAGCTCGGCCAGCCCCATGCCAGAGAACAGGTCGATGACGTTGCGCTCGACCGTTTTCCAGCCCTCTGCCGCCAGATGCTCGGGCACGTACCGGTATTCACCCGGGTAGGTCAGGCTGGCCAGGTCGACGTCCAGGCCGTGTCGTCGCCAGCCGTCGACGAACGCCCGGCTCGCCTCGACGTGCAGCGGTGTCCAGGTGGGCATGTGGTCGGCGGCGAACCGGCTGCCCGCGGCGCTCACCGCCGTGACGTCCTGCAGCAACCGATTCTGCGCATCGGGCGGCAGGTAGCCCACGAGCAGTTGCTCGGCGATCCAGATGGTCGGTTGAGCGGGGTCGAAACCGACCCGGCGCAACCCGGCCAGCCAGTCCTGGCGAAGGTCGATGCCCACCGCGCACCGGTTCGCCGCCAGGGTGGCGCCCAGCGCGCGCACCACGTCCGACTTGAAGTCGAGCACCTGCGGACGGTCGATCTCGTACACGGTCGTTCCCCGCGGCCACCACAGCCGATACGGGCGGGTGTCCAGCCCGGAGCCCAGGATCACGGCCTGGCGGATGCCCGCCCTGCCGGCGTCGGCGATGAACTCGTCCACCAGCCGGGTGTGGACGGCGAGGATGTCGATGAGGCCGGTCATCGTCGGATCGGCGCCGCCGTCGTCGGAGAACAGGTCGTCGTCGACGAACCGGATGAAGTACTCGGCCCCCGTGGCCCGCACCAGGGGTTCGGCGAAGGCGTCGTTCAGCAGCCCCCTGTTCGTGGCCACCGCCCTGGCCAGTGCCCCGAACGCCGCGGTCGCGCCGGCGCCGCTGGTCGGGTCCCAGCCGTCGCCGTGCGCCCGCGCCATCGCCGTCAGCCGTCGATGCGGCGCCGCAGGGCGAGCCCGGCGACCGCTCGCCACCCGAGCAGCAGGAACGCGGTCACCGACGCGGCGACCACCACGAAGCTCGCCGCCACACCCGCCGAACTGGCCTTGCGCAGCAGCATGCCGATCGCGACCGTGCACAGCCAGACGATCACGCCGGTGGGCGCCACCGCGGTGGGTTGCCGCCAGGCGCGCGACGCCAGCCATCCGACGAGGGTGCCGGTCAGGAACGGCCAGGCCGTCGCCGCGACGCCGCCGATGTCGAGCCCCTCGTCGTGGCTGCGGCGGCCGACGGCGCAGAACACCACCACGGCGATGACGTCCAAGAACAGATACGCCAGCCGCTGGAGCCTGAGCATGACGCGAGAGTACCGGTTAGTGGCAGGCTGGCCCTATGAGCACCGACGCGCCCCCCGCCTTCGACCGCGACGACCCCCTGGGCCTGGACGCCTCGCTGTCCAGCGACGAGCTGGCGGTGCGCGACACCGTCCGCCAGTTCTGCGCCGAGCACGTGCTGCCCTACGTCGCCGAGTGGTTCGAGATCGGTGACCTGCCGGTTCGCCAGCTGGCCAAGCAGTTCGGCGAGCTCGGCCTGCTCGGCATGCACCTGCACGGCTACGGCTGCGGCGGGGCGTCGGCGGTGCACTACGGGCTGGCCTGCACGGAGCTGGAGGCCGCCGACTCCGGCATCCGGTCGATGGTGTCCGTGCAGGGATCGCTGGCGATGTTCGCGATCTGGAAGTTCGGCTCCGAGGAGCAGAAGCAGCAGTGGCTGCCCGGCATGGCCGCCGGCGAACTGCTCGGCTGCTTCGGGCTGACCGAACCCGACGTAGGGTCCGACCCGGCCGCGATGAAAACGCGGGCGCGGCGGGACGGTTCGGACTGGGTGATCAACGGCCGCAAGCTGTGGATCACCAACGGCTCGGTCGCCGACGTCGCCATCGTCTGGGCCGCCACCGACGACGGGATTCGCGGCTTCGTGGTGCCCACCAGGACCCCCGGCTTCGGCGCCAACACGATTCACCACAAGCTGTCGCTGCGCGCGTCGATCACCAGCGAGCTGGTCCTCGACGACGTGCGGGTGCCCGCCGACGCGATGCTGCCGGAGGCGCGGGGCCTGCGCGGCCCGTTGTCGTGCCTGTCGGAGGCGCGCTACGGAATCATCTGGGGCTCGATGGGCGCGGCGCGGTCGGCGTGGCAGGCCGCCCTCGACTACGCCACGCAGCGCACCCAATTCGGCCGCCCGATCGCCGGATTCCAGCTGACGCAGGCCAAACTCGTCGACATGGCCGTCGAGCTGCACAAGGGGCAGCTGCTGTCGCTGCACCTCGGTCGCCTGAAGGACGGCGTCGGCCTGCGCCCCGAGCAGGTCAGCTTCGGCAAGCTCAACAACACCCGCGAGGCGATCAAGATCTGCCGGACCGCCCGAACGATCCTGGGCGGCAACGGAATATCGCTGGAGTACCCCGTGATCCGGCACATGGTCAACCTGGAGTCGGTGCTGACCTACGAGGGCACGCCGGAGATGCACCAGCTCGTCCTCGGCCAGGCGTTCACCGGTAGCGATGCGTTCCGCTGACAGGAGTCAATCATGAAATCAGTTGCCTACCGGATCGGTGCGCTGGTCGCCGTGTGCGGGCTGATGTCCGCGCCCGGGGCGGCCGCCGACCCGGTCACCCTGCCGCCGATGACGTCGGGCGGCGGCGGCGCGATCATCGGTGGCGGCAACAACGCCGGCATCTCGCAGCAACTGATCGGCCTCTCCAACCCGAACGTCCAAGAGGTCGACGGCGCGGACGCGGCCCAGTTCATCAACGCCGCGGCGGCCGTGAGCAACCCACAGCTCGCGGCCCCGTTCGGACTGCTCAAGCGGGCGTTGGCGTGCCAGACCAACAACGCCGGTTTCGGGGCGCGCGCCTACCGGCGCAACGACGGGCAGTGGGGAGGCGCGATGCTGGTCGCCGCCAAGAGCGCGACGCCGAACGTCGACGCCCTGACCGCGTGCGCCAAGACCAACTGGCGGCGGCCGACCCTGGGCAGCGACACCGCGATGTGCAACAGCGGCTGGACCACGCCCAACTCCTTCGACAGCCGCCACAGCGGCGCCGAGGCCTATTACATCTTCCTGGCCGGCACGGCCGACGACTTCTGCACCGCACTCAACGCGAAGTACAAGACCAACGCCGGCGCCTGGCCGTTCTAAACCGCTTGTAGCCGAACGATTTTCACCACGGCCGGCGCGCCCGAATCCGTGCTCGGGGTGTGCGGCAACAGGGCCGCCAGGGTCCAAAGCGCGACGCCGGCGACGAGCGCGATCGCGCCGATCACGATCCCGGCGATCGCCATGCCGCGGCCCTTCTGGCCGGTTCGCTTGATCTGGGACAAAGCGACGAAACCGAAGATGATGCCGAGGAAAGCCCCGATGAACATGCAGACCCAGCCGAACAGGGAGCACACCAGCGACGCGACGGCGAAACCGTTGGTGCCGACCATCGGCGGCGGCGGGTACCCGGGCGGCGGGTAGCCGTAGCCGCCCGCCGGCGGGGGCGGCGGGTAACCGTAACCGCCCGGCGGTGGGGGTGGGTAGCTGGGCGGTTGGTCCGTCACGGCAGCCTCCTACATCGAGAGGCAACACTCTACTCCGCGTTTCCCCTGGTAGAAGGGCGGTGCTCGGGCGCCGTGCGGGCGTCGCCGCTCAGCCGTCGATGTGCGTCGGCGGGTCGGAGAAGGACATATCCGGCGGCCGCTGGTCGGGGCCCATCACGTCGCAGCGCCGTTCGGGCACCAGGTAGGAACTGGCGCCGTGCGGAACCAACTGGGGAGCTGCCACGCAGCGTTGCCAGGTGCCGTCGGGCTGGACGGGTCCGTCGCACTTGCTGAGTACGGGTCCCCCGTACAGGCAGCCGGCGCCGGCCGGCGGCGCAGAGGCGATCAGCCCCGAGGCAACCACCAGAGCGGCCAACCCTCCGACGATCCACCGCTTCATGCTGCCTCCCGTCACGTCGCCGCTGGGGCCTCGCAACGACGCTACCGCCTCTGCGGCCCTGTGATCCAGGTCACCCTGGACGCGGGCCGGCGGCTAGCATGGAGCTGTTATGAGAGCGGTCGTCATCGCGGTCTGCTCCGCGATCATGTCGGTGTTTGTCAGCGTCCCGGCGGTGGCGCACTCGGACCCGTGTGTCAACGGCGCTGTCCGGCCCGGCCCGGGTGCCGCCGTCCTCCTCTGCCAGGACCGCGGGTGGCTGCTGGTCATCCCGAAGGGCGCCGGCGGTTATGGCCCGGATCAACCGCTGCCGCCGGCATGTGTGACGTTCCCGGACAAGTACATGTGCCCGGCTCCGCCCGATTAGAAGGGTGGGTCGTCGTCGGTCGGGGGTGGGGCGGGTCCGCCGTAGGACCAGTAGTCCCCGGGCGGGGTCGTCGTGCGTGCTTCGCGGGCCTCGCGGTTGTGCCGGCGTTCGGCGGCCACGCGGTAGGCGCGGTCTTGGGCGCGGGTGCGCCGGCGGCGGGGCATCATCGCGGTGCGTTCGGCGCAGTAGTCAGCCGGGGGCTCGGCTTCGGGGGCCGGGAAGAACCCGCCGACGGCTCGACACAAACTGGGAAACAGCAGCGCGCTACCCGGGGTGGTCACATGGGTCTGCCCGGCCGGTGACGTCAGGATGAGCGTCCCATCGGCCAGCTGTTGTTCGGCCCAGCCCAGGAACGTCTTGATCAAGTGGTGGATTCTGCAGTAGCACTTGAGGTTTGACGCGTGGGTCAGCCCGCCCAGGGCGTAGGGGATGGTGTGGTCGACGTCGCAGTCGATAGCGGGGTGATCACAGCCGGGCCAGCGGCACGTCAGATCGCGGGAGCGCACGAAATCCGCCAGCGCCTTGGAGGGCACGTATCCGTTCTCGGGCGGGGCGTCGCCGGGGTGGATCAGCGGCATCAGCTTGGCCGAGGCCGCCAACTCGGCCACCAGTTCGGGCGGGATCAACCCGTCGGCGCCCACTTCGGACCCCGGCGCGCCGCCGGTGCCCTCGAGGGTGGCCTGCTCGGCGATCACATGAATCACCACCGGTGACGCGGGTGGCCGTGTCCCGGCCGCACAATCCGGACGCCCGCACCGGCACCCGAGCCGATCCGCCCCGGCGGCCAGCGCCCCGAGGGCATCGGCGCGGCGCTGCTCGCGAGTGCGCGGGTCGCGCGCACACACCGTGGCCGCCAACGCATCGAGTCGTTTATCCAACGCGTGCGCGTCCGGGGTGAACAGGCTGCCATGAATCTCCGAGATGCCGCCCTCGACCCGATCACCGATCCAGACCTCGCGATCCCGTCGCGCTTCGGCGCGCCGCCGCACCGCATCCACGTCGGCTTTGGCCACGATCTTGTCCACCTGCCCGGCCAACCGGCCCCGGCTCATCGACGGCCAGCGCCCCACATTCGCCGCCAGGGCGGCGTCCACCGCCGCCAACACCTGACGGTCCTCAATCAGATCGGTGCGATACACCAGCGTCTGAAACGTCCGATAGTCGATGTCCCCTGATTTGAACATCTCGGCGACTTGGGGCAGCCGCTCACGCATGGCGCGCGCGTAGCGCACTCGAGACGCCGCCAACCCCTGGCTGATCCGCAGCGCCGCGGCGACCTCGGCGGCGACTGCCTCCACGGTGTCGACGGCCCAGTCCTCGGTGTCCGAGCAGCGCGACAACCGATACCCAAACAACCGCCCGATCGCCGCCAGCTGCGCGGCCGCCGCCTGGTTTTCCTGCCGCGATGATGCGCAGATCTCCTCGACCAGGGCGGCCGACTCGGCCGTCTTCGACGGATAGCACCGCTCGATCTCCTCATCGAACCGCGCGATGACCTCCGGCGACGATCGCTTTGATTCGAACACATGTTCGAGTATGCCATCGCCCACCGACAACATAGGGTGGAGGCATGTCGCGCCATCGCGTCGTCATCATCGGGAGCGGGTTCGGGGGACTCAATGCCGCCCGGTCACTCAAACGGGCGGACGTCGACGTCACCCTGATATCGAAGACGACCACCCACCTGTTCCAGCCGCTGCTGTACCAGGTGGCCACCGGCATCCTGGCCGAGGGCGACATCGCCCCGACCACCCGGCTGGTGCTGCGCAAGCAGAAGAACGTCCGGGTGCTGTGGGGTGAGGTCAGCGCGGTCGACCTGCAGGCGAGGACGGTCACGTCGCACCTGATGGGCATGGAGACCGTGACGCCCTACGACAGCCTGATCGTGGCCGCCGGCGCCCAGCAGTCCTACTTCGGCCACGACGAGTACGCCGCCTTCGCGCCCGGCATGAAGAGCATCGACGACGCCCTGGAGCTGCGGGCCCGCATCCTCGGCGCGTTCGAGGCGGCCGAGGTCGCCACCGCCCCCGCCGAACGGAAACGCCGGCTCACCTTCGTGGTGGTGGGCGCGGGGCCGACGGGCGTCGAGCTTGCCGGCGAGATCGTCCAGCTGGCCGCGCGCACCCTGGGCGGGGCGTTTCGGACCATCACGCCCAGCGAATGCCGGGTCATCCTGCTCGATGCGGCGCCCGCGGTGCTGCCACCCATGGGCGAAAAGCTGGGCCTGAAGGCCCACCGGCGGCTGGAGAAGATGGGCGTCGAGGTCCAGCTCGACGCCATGGTGACCACGGTCGACTACATGGGCATCACGGTCAAGGACAAAGACGGCAGCGAGCGCCGCATCGAATGCGCCTGCAAGGTGTGGGCGGCCGGCGTGCAGGCCAGCCCGCTGGGCAGGATGATCGCCGAGCAGTCCGACGGCACCGAAACCGACCGCGCCGGGCGGGTGGTCGTCGAGCCCGACCTCACCGTCAAGGGCCACCCGTACGTGTTCGTCGTCGGCGACCTGATGTCGGTGCCCGGCGTCCCGGGCATGGCCCAGGGCGCGATCCAGGGGGCGCACTACGCCACCGGCCTGATCAAGCAGGCCGTGAAGGGCCGCGACGATCCGGCCGACCGCAAGCCGTTCGCGTACTTCGACAAGGGCAGCATGGCGCTGATCTCGCGGTACAGCGCCGTCGCCAAGGTCGGCAAGCTGGAGTTCGGCGGCTTCATCGCCTGGCTGGCGTGGCTGCTGTTGCACCTGTTGTATCTGGTCGGCTTCCGCAACCGCATTGCCGCCATGTTCTCCTGGGGCATCTCCTTCCTGGGCCGCACCCGCGGCCAGATGGCGATCACCAGCCAGATGATGTATGCCCGGCCGGTGGTGGACTGGGTGGAGCGGCAGGCGCAAGAGGGGACGCTGGCGGCGGTCGAACGCATCGAAGCGGCCGAGAAGCAAGCCGGCTAACTCAAAGCCTGGTCGATATCGGCGATCAGGTCGTCGGTGCCCTCCAGCCCGACGGAGATGCGAACCACGTTGTCGCCCAGGCCGATCGCGGCGCGACCCTCGGGTCCCATCGCGCGGTGGGTGGTGGTCGCCGGATGGGTCACCAGCGACTTGGCGTCGCCGAGGTTGTTGGAGATGTCGATCAGCCGCAATTTGTCCAGCACCTCGAAAGCCCGCTTCTTGGAAGCGCTTTCGGGGCAGTCGAGCGCGAAGGTGATCACCGTGCCGCCGCCGGCCATCTGGCGCTTGGCCAGGTCGTACTGCGGGTGCGACGGCAGGAAGGGGTAGCGCACCCAGCTCACCGCGGGGTGGCCCTCCAGGAATTCCGCGATCCGGTGCGCCGAGGAATTGCAGTGCTCGACCCGAACGGCGAGCGTCTCAAGACCTTTCAGCAGCACCCAGGCGTTGAACGCGCTCATCGCCGGGCCGGTGTGGCGCATCAGCTTCTGCACCGGGCCGTCGATGTACTCCTTGTCGCCGAGGATGGCGCCGCCCAGTACGCGGCCCTGACCGTCGATGTGCTTGGTGGCCGAGTACACCACCACGTCAACCCCCAGCGGAAAGCCCTGCTGCAGCAGCGGCGTGGCAAACACGTTGTCCAGCACCACTTTCGCCCCGGCGCCGTGGGCGAGCTCGGTCACCGCGGCGATGTCCACCAGGGACTGCATCGGGTTCGACGGCGTCTCGAAGAACACCGCCTGCGTCGGTTTGGAAAGCGCCTGCTCCCACTGAGCGAGGTCGTCGCCGTCGACGAACACCGTCTCCACGCCCCAGCGCGGCAGGATCTCGTTGCACACCACGAAGCACGACCCGAACAGGCTGCGAGCCGCGACCAGCCGGTCGCCGGCGGCCAACAGCGCACCCAGCGAGGTGAACACCGCGGCCATGCCGCTCGCGGTGGCGAACGCCGCGGGTGCCCCCTCGATCAGGCGCAGCCGCTCCTCGAACATCGTCACGGTCGGATTGCCGTACCGGGAGTAGACGAAATGGTCCAGCTCCCCGGTGAAAGACTTCTCCGCGACGGCCGCCGACGAGTACACGTAGCCGGACGTCAAGAACATCGCCTCGGCGGTCTCTTCGAAACCCGAGCGCAACAGCCCGCCGCGCACGCCGATGGTGGCCTGGCTGACGCCGTCGGGCAACGCCCTGGGCGTACGGACCGAGTCGCTCATCCCTGCTTCAGCCCTGTTTCCAAGGCAATCCCACTGCGCGCCAACCGGTTTCACCGCGATGACCGCTCGCATCGAGCTGGCCCTCGAAACCGTCCAGCACGTTGTAGGCCGGCGTGATGCCCAGCTCCGTCGCCACCTCGGCCGCGCCGATCGAGCGGTTGCCCGAACGGCACAGGAAGATCACGGGCCGCTCCTCGTCGGCGGGTGGGACCCGGCCCTTCAACTCGTCGGCGAAGCTGGGGTTCGGCATCCCGTTGCCGGTGACCCATTCGATGTACACCACGTCGCGGCCCAGGCTGGACAGGTCGGGCACCCCGACGAAGCGCCATTCGGCGTCGGTGCGCACGTCGACCAGCACGGCGTTGGGGTTGTCGCTCAGTAGCTTCCATGCCTCGAGGGGCGTGATGTCTCCTGCGTAGCTCATCCGCGTGAGTCTCGCACAGTCAGGGCATTCGCCACCTGTCGGGCGCGGTCGCGCGCGGCCGCCACGTCCGGGGCGGTGGCCAGTGCCACCCCCAGCCTGGTGGACCTCGGGCCGAAGATGCGGAGATCGCTTTCCGGAACCCGCAGGGCTCCGTTCAGCGCGGCGACGGCCGGCGACCGGCCGTCCGGGTCGGCGGCGACCAGGTGGGCCGCGGCCGGCGACATCATCATGGTGTCCACCGGCAGGCCCAGGACGGCCCGGGCCTGCAGCTCGAACGCCGAGAGCCGCTGGCTGCGCAGGGTCACCCAGACGCTGGGGTGCGGGTGGGCGGTGACGTCGGCGAAATACACCTCGTCGCCCTTGATCATCAACTCGACGCCGAAGACGCCGCGCCCGCCGAGCGCCTTGATGATGCGCGCGGCGATCGACTTCGCGGCGTCCACCGCGGCGTCGCTCATCTGCTGGGGTTGCCATGATTCCAGCACGGCGCCGTCGGCGTCGCGATGGCCGATCGGTGAGCAGAATTCGAGCACGGGACCGTTCGGGCCCTCCCTGCGCACGGCGAGCAGGGTGACGTTGAAGTCGACGTCGACCACCGTCTCGGCCATCACCCGACCCGCCGCGCCGCCGACCGCGCGCTGCCAGGCCGGCTCGATGTCGTCCGGCCCGGAGACCACCGAGTGGCCCCGCCCCGACACCGGCTTGACCAGCAACGGGTATCCGGCATGCGCGGCCACCGACCGCAGTTCCCCCACCGACCCGACGAACCAGAAGGGCGCGGTGGGCAGCCCCAGCTCGTCGGCCGCCAGCCGCCGCAGGGCCTCGCGATCGGCGGTGAGCCGCACGGTGCGGGCGCTGGGCACCAGTTCGGTGCGCTCGTGCTCCGGGGTCACGCTCAGCGCCTCGAGGGCGCCCACGGCGACGGCGTCGGTGGCCGTCACCACGAACCGGGGGTTGTGGTGGCGAATCGCGCGCGAGAGAGCGTCGGCGTCGGTCAGGTGCTCTTCGACGGCGATCACCCGCGCGCCGAGGTGTCCCAGCGCGCCGGCCAGCTCCCGGCTCAGCTCACCCGAACCGAGCAGCAGCACCGCCGGTCTGCCGTCGGCATGCGCGTCGGGAGCCTGCGGGGCCGCGTGCGGGGAAGTTTGCGGGGGCAGGACGATCGCGGTCGTCTTGTCGTCCTGGCCGTGGGTCGAGCCGTCAGTCACCGCTCAAGGATAGGTCGGTTCTGGACAGTCAAGGCTGGCCGGGAAGCAGCCGCACCATCAGCCCGTTGGCCTCGGCCAACACGGTGTCGTCGGCGTCGACCAGCTCCGCGGCGACGAACGCCTTGCGGCCCTCGGCGCTGGTGACGCGCCCCCGCACCGCCAGCGGCGCGTCGATGGGCGTGACCTTGCGGTAGTCCACGTGCAGGAAGGCGGTGCGGCTGATCGGCCGTCCCGCGGCGTGGGAGATCATGCCGAACATGTGATCGAACAGCAGCGGCAGCACGCCGCCGTGCACGGCGTGGTTGCCGCCGACGTGAAACCGGGTGAAATACCCCGTCATCTCGACGCCGTCGGGGGCGTACCGCGTCAACGTCCAGGGCGGCAGCAGCAGGCTGCCCATCCCCGGCAGGCCGGGCGTCCGGCCGGCCGGCGCCCTGCCCTCCTCCGCCTGGAACGGGCCCAGGACCTCGACCAGGGCCGCGGCGCGGTCGGCCGCGTCGTCCCAGACGTCGTCACCGGGGTCGGCGGACACGGCGAGGTCCTGCAGCCGGCGCATCGCCGCGACGAACCGGCCGAACCCCGGCCCGGGGCTGGCCGGGCCGTATTCGGGGAAGCCGCCGTGGTGTTGGTATTCCGGGTCGAGTTCTTCTGGGTCCGGCTCCGTCACGGGCGGGCCGCCAGGACGTCGCGTCGCACGATCGTCTGGTCGCGCCCGGGACCGACGCCGATGCACGAAACATGTGCTCCCGCAAGCTCTTCCAGCCGTAGCACGTAGTCACGCGCCTTGGCGGGCAGGTCGTCGAACTCCCGCGCGTCCGAGATGTCCTCCCACCAGCCGGGCAGCTCCTCGTAGATCGGCTCGGCCCGGTGCAGGTCGCTCTGGGTCATCGGCATGTCGTGGATGCGGTCGCCGTCGATCTGGTAGCCCACGCAGACCGGCACCGTCTCCAGGCTGGACAGGACGTCGAGTTTGGTCAGGAAGAAGTCGGTGATGCCGTTGACCCGGGTGGCGTAGCGGGCGACGACGGCGTCGAACCAGCCGCAGCGCCGGCGCCGCCCGGTGGTGACGCCGAATTCGCCGCCGGTCTTGGACAGGTACTCGCCGTTCTCGTCGAACAGCTCGGTGGGGAACGGGCCGGAGCCCACCCGGGTGGTGTAGGCCTTGAGGATGCCCAGCACGGCGGTGATCCGGGTCGGGCCGATGCCCGATCCCACGCACGCGCCGCCCGCCGTCGGGTTCGACGACGTCACGTAGGGATAGGTGCCGTGGTCGACATCCAGCAGGGTGCCCTGGGATCCCTCCAGCAGCACCGTCTCGCCGGCCTCCAGCGCCGTGTTGAGCAGCCGGCGGGTGTCCCGGATGCGGTGCCGGAAGCCCTCCGCCTGCTCCAGCAGGGCGTCGACCACCTGGTGCGGGTCCAGCGCCTTGCGGTTGTAGATCTTGACCAGGATCTGGTTCTTGAGCTCCAGCGCGGCCTCGACCTTGTGGGTCAGCTGCTCGGGGTCGAGCACGTCGGCGACGCGGATGCCCTGCCGGGCGATCTTGTCCTGGTAACAAGGTCCGATGCCGCGGCCGGTGGTGCCGATCTTCTTGTTGCCCATATAGCGCTCGGTGACCTTGTCGATGGCCACGTGGTAGGGCAGCAGCAGGTGCGCGTCGGCCGAGATCAGCAGCTTGGTGGTGTCGACGCCGCGATCCTCGAGGCCCTTCAGCTCGTCGAGCAGCACACCCGGATCCACCACCACGCCGTTGCCGATCACGTTGGTGACACCCGGCGTCAGCACCCCGGACGGGATCAGGTGCAGCGCGAAGTTCTCGCCGCCGGGCAGGACGACGGTGTGCCCGGCGTTGTTGCCGCCCTGGTAACGCACCACCCACTGCACGCGCCCACCGAGCAGGTCAGTGGCCTTACCTTTGCCCTCGTCGCCCCACTGGGCGCCGATGAGGACGATTGCCGGCATGCCTTGCTCCCGCCTAATCCCACGCGTTTCAGCCTGCTTATTGTGGTCCAGCCGGTGGCCCAGCCTATCCCAGGCCTATGCCAGGAGGTTGCGAGTAACACATGGAGACGGTGGGGGTGTTGGTGTTCGGCGATCGGCGGGTGCCCGGGCCGCTGACCGGCCTGCCCGTGCACACGGCCGATATCGACGCCGCGATCGGGCCGTACCGGCGGCTGGCGGTCGTCGGCGCCGACGCCGACCTGGCCGCGGTGCTGACCCGGTTGCTGCGCGCCGACCGGCTGGACGTCGAGGTGGCCTATGTGCCGACCCGCCGCACCCGGGCAACCCGGATCTACCGCGCGCCGGCCGGGCGGCGGGCTGCGCGGCGCGCCCGGCGCGGCTCCGCGCACCGGGTGACCCTGATCCGCGACGAGACCGGGTCGGTGGTGGTGGGCCGGGCCGGCTGGTTGCCCGCCGACGGCGGGCAGCTGCTGCGCGGCGAGGCCGTCGTCGACGACACCACGCTCTTCGACGGTGACGTCGCCGCGGTGTGGGTCGAGCCGACGCTGGCCGCGCCGGGCCTGCGCGCCCGGGTCAAAGGGCGCCGGTGGGTCGCCGGCCGCGCGGCCCAGCTGGGTAGCACCGGGGTCACGGTCGTGCGCGACGGCGTCGCGGCGCCGCGCGCGGCGCGCCGGTCGACGTTTTACCGCCACGTCGAAGGTTGGCTGCTGGTCCGGTAATTTTTCAGCGGTGAGCTTCCCCGCGCGGCAACACGAATCGGTGCGGCCCAGCCCGATTTTCCTGGGCCTGGTCGCGTTGACGGCGGCGGGCGGCGTCCTGGCCTGGCTGGCCGGATCGAGCGTGCGGCCGCTGTCCTATGTCGGGGTCTTCCTCTTCGTCATCGCGGGCTGGCTGGTTTCGCTGTGCCTGCACGAATTCGGCCACGCCGTCACCGCCTGGCGATTCGGCGATCACGACGTCGCGGTCCGCGGTTACCTGACCCTGGATCCGCGGCGCTACAGCCACCCCGCGCTCTCGCTGCTGCTGCCGATGGTGGTCATCCTGCTGGGCGGCATCGGGCTGCCGGGCGCCGCGGTATACGTGCGGACCTGGTTCATGACGCCCACCCGCCGCACGCTGGTCAGCATGGCGGGCCCGGCGGCCAACCTGGTGCTGGCGGTGCTGCTGCTGGGGCTGACCCGGCTGTTCTACGACCCGGCCCACGCCGTGCTGTGGTCCGGGGTGGCGTTCCTGGGCTTCCTTCAGCTCACCGCGGTGTTGCTGAACCTGCTGCCCGTTCCGGGCCTCGACGGCTACGACGCGCTCGAGCCGCATCTGAGTCCCGAGACGCAGCGCGCGCTGGCGCCGGCCAAGCAGTGGGGCTTCGTCATCCTGCTGTTCCTGCTCTTCGCGGCCAGCCAGTGGTTCTTCGGGCTGGTGCTCTGGTTGTTCCATTTCTCCGGCGTGCCGCCCGTGCTGGTGTCCTGGGGCAACCAGCTCACCCGGTTCTGGAGCCGCTGGATCTAGCGGTTGCCATATATGCGCCATTGCGCATATATTGCTGGGCTATGGGCGCCGGCCACAACCACCTCCCCGCCGAGACCGACTCGTCCCGGATGATCCCCCGCATGGTCGCCGCCGCGGCCATCCTGGCGGCGTTCTTCGTGATCGAATTGACCACCTCGATACTGATCAACTCGATGGCGCTGCTGGCCGACGCCGGGCACATGCTCACCGACGTGGTCGCCGTGTTCATGGGGCTGGCCGCCGTCACGCTGGCCCGCCGCGGCAGCTCGTCGCCCGCACGCACCTACGGCTGGCACCGCGCCGAGGTGTTCACCGCGGTCGCCAACGCCGGGCTGCTGATCGGGGTCGCGATGTTCATCCTCTGGGAGGCGTTCCAGCGGCTGAAGGAAACCCCGACGGTCCCGGGCGTGCCGATGATCGTGGTCGCACTGGCCGGGCTGCTCGCCAACCTGGTGGTAGCGCTCCTGCTCCGGTCGCATTCGGAGGGCAGCCTGGCGGTCAGGGGCGCCTACATGGAGGTGGTCGCCGACAGCGTCAGCAGCGTCGGCGTGCTGATCGCCGGCATCGTCACCGTCACGACGCGCTGGCCGTACGCCGACGTGGTGGTCGCGGTGCTGGTCGCGCTGTGGGTGCTGCCCCGGGCCGAGTCGCCGTCGCTGGTCAGGTGCGCGGTGCACATGTCCTTGCCCGGCGACAGCGTCCACACGTGCAGGTCGTGCACCTCGGTGACGCCGTCGACGGCGCCGAGCGCGCTGCGCAACTCCTCCACGTCGATGTGGGCCGGCGACGTCTCGGACAGGATCCGCAGCGCCGCGCGGGCCAGCGAGACGGCCCGGGGCAGCACCCACAGCGCGACCAGCACCGCGACCACCACGTCGGCGTACGGCCAGCGCGTCGTGACGGTG
>NZ_LZJH01000135.1:0-80322 GCF_001666745.1 Mycobacterium sp. E2699
CGCTGCCCGGCCAACTCCGCCAACTCCTCAAACAACACCGCCAACCGCTCTTTATGGTTCACCCCCAACCGAGGCGGCGCCGTCGACAACATGACCCCATCATCACAGCCGGGTACGACAAAAACCCGCGCGCGGGAGCGAGCGGCGGGCTACTGCGGATGGTTCGCCACGTACTCCGCGGCCGGGATCGGCGATGTCGCGGCGTAGCCGATCGGAAGTAACACGTCGCCCGCGGTCGTGCGGCAATAGACGTCCCACCGGTAATACGCGCCGAAGGCGGATGGATCGCTGGCCATCAGCGAAGCGTATTGGTCCACTGCGCGAACGTATTGGTTGGCGTGGTTGTACTGATAGATCGCGTGATCGCGGTCGGTGGCGAAGCCGTTGGCCGCGAGGAAGCGCCCGGCCGCCGCGATACTGTCGCGGGGCGAGTCGATGTCGCCGCCCTGCCCGTAGCTGGCGAACGTCGCGGGCAGGAACTGCATGGGTCCGTGCGCGCCGGCGGTGCTGACGCCGTGGATGCTGCCGAGGCGGGTCTCGATGAGGTTGATCGCGGCGAGGTAGTTCCAGCCGACGCCGGATTCCGCCTCCGCCTGGTGGTAGTAGCCCAGCAGCTCGTCGGCCGGGGCGGGTGGCTCGATGCTCCAGGCGGGCAGGGTGTCCCGCACCGGCGTCATCGCGGTGAGCTGCCGGCGGGCGTCGACGTTGCGGTCGTAGACGTCGAGCAGCGCCGACGGGATGCGCGGTCGGGTGGTCGCGTCCCATTCGGGGTGCTGCCCGATGGCGCGATAGGCGGCCTGCTGGCGCTTGGCCGCCGCCGTCCGCGCCGGCTCGGCCGTCGACGGGTCGTGCAGCGCGTGCTCGTCGGCGACGAGGTCGTCGGCCAGCTGCGCGGGGTCGGACGCCAGCTGGGGCTGCGCGCCGGTGGCGATGCTCGGCGCCTCGGCCAGCACGGTCGTCGGGGCGGCCACCGCCGGCGTCGGCCCTGCGGAGCCGGCGAGCGCGACGACGATCGCTCCCACGACAAGCGGCGCGGCGCCCGCACGGTTGCGGCTCATGGTGTCAACCGTAACGACATCGGCGGGCGATGCGAAGCGGGCTCTACTACCCGGTCAGAGCGTCCACGTGATAGCGGCTGGCGGTCCAGGGCAGGGTGCCTTGGAGCGGCGCCAGCGTGACGGTGACGCGATCTTTGCCCGCGGTGAGCGATTCGGGCACCAGGTAGGTGTCGTCGAGCCAGCGGTGAACGGCGTTGCTGCGGGCCTGCAGCCACAGTCCGGCGGGAACGCCGTCGACGGCCACCGCCGCCGCCTGGTAGCCGTTCGCCTGGTCCGACGTGCGGCGCAGCAGCAACCCGCGGTTGTCCGGGGCGACGGCGACGTCGAAGGCGATCGCGGCGCCGGTGGCGCGGACCAACCCGGCGATGGGGCGGGCGTCGTCGTTGCCCTCGTATTGGCTGACCAGCAGCTGATCGGTGGCGGCGTCGTCGCGGTAGCCGTGCAACAGCCGACTCACGGGATCGCTCGGGTAGACGTCGTCACCGGGTGCGACGGTGTCGCCGGGCTGCGTGTACAGGAACGCGGTCGAGCTGTAGTCGGGTTGGACCATGTCGCGTTTGCCGTGCTCGATGCCGAAGCGCAGCGCGGAGTGGTAGTCGACGGCTTCGGCGAGCGTCAGCCGGTACGCGGCGACGCAGTAGTCCGCGCATCCGCCGGTGGTCGTGCGTTGGTCGGGTTGCCCGGTCAGCGGGGCGCTGAAGTGCTTGCCGTTCTTGAAATACCAGCCGCCCTCGTAGAAGTCCTCGGTGCCGGTGCCGTACCACTGCGGCGACAGGGCACCGTCGGTGTACACCCGCTCGGCCCCTTCGAGAAAGTATGGGGCGTCGTCGCTGAACGACGTCCTGATCCGGGAACCGCGGATGGTGTGGCTGACGCCGACGAACTTGCCGTGACCGCGCTCGTCGGCGAACACCCAGTCCTGACCCTGAGCGGTCGGTCCGGCGTGTGAGCGCGCGGTGAAGTACCCGGCGCGGCCGGTGGCCAGCGCGGGCGCCCACTGCGGGTCGGCGGTCGACACGACGTCGCTGTCGATCCGCGGCGCCGGATCCGTGGTCGTGTTGACCAGGGTGATGCTGGCGTTGCGGGCGAAAGGCATTGGCCACCAAGCAGATAACGACACCGACCCGTCGGGTTGTGGGCTCGTCGCGAACATCAGCGACCGGACGTCGTTGGTGCCCAGCCCGGCGCCGAAGAATTCCCCCACCGGCGAGTCGACCATGGTCCGGCCGTCGAACTCGATCTGCAGCCGTAACCCGGAGAGCAGTTGGTCCGCCGGCTCCGGCAAACGCAGGCGCAACGCCGAGATCGTGCCCGGGCCAACCGGTTCCGCGAGCGTCACCGCGGCGCCGGCGGGCAGGTCGACGACCCGATTGGCATGCACCGCTTCGGGTTCCACCGGCTTGGGGTCGACGCTGCCCGCGGCGCGCAGCGTGGCCAGGACGTCTTGCGCCCGATCCGACGGCGAGAACGTGCGGACGCCGTCGGCGGTGGAGAACCGCCGATAGTCGACGTGGTAGTACTCCAAATGCGATGCGACGCTGATCCGCATCGACTGCCGGTACGGCATCGGCACCTTGATGTACACCCCGCCCGGCGATTGTGCGGCGTTGGCCACCAGCGGCCACGCGAACGGCGCACCCAACGCGCCGTCGACCACCGACTGCAGCGGCGCGTCGAGCACCGTCCGACCGTCCAACTCGATGCGGATCGTTCCCATCGCGCGCACGTTGCCGCCGTCGCGGGTGAACCAGATCGAATCCACCTCTCCGGCACCGTGATCCTCGGCGACCACACAGCCGGCACCGCCGGAAGCCAAGCAGCCGCCGCTGCCGTTCTTGTTGCCGGTGGAGATGTCGAAATCCCCGCCGCTGCGGTCGAAGCTGGACACCTCCAGGCTCTGGGTGTCGGTGCTGAGATACGGCAGGCGATCCAGTCGCCGGTAGATGTCCCAGCCGATCAGCCGTTCGCCGGGTGCCGCGACGACCGGCTCGGCGGACGCCGCGGGTGCGAAGGCGAGCGCGGCAAGCCCCGACAGCAGCGAGGCGAACACCGCGCAGCACGCCCGAACCGGCCCACTCTTGCTTCGCGAGCAGACAGTAAAGCCCCTTTTCGCCCGGCGTGTCGGGGGCTTTTGCGACTGCTCGCGCGGGATTCGCGCGTTCATCACGCCGGACTCTATGCCCTATTCGCCCTTCCCGCCCCTGCGGCGGCCATCGGCGACACCGGGGACAACGGCGGCCGTGCCGACGCCTCCGCTTCGGCTGCCTGACCGCGGCCCAGCGCGACGGCGGACACCGCCATCGCCAGGACAGCGATCGCCAGGACCACCGCGGCCGGTCCGCGTACCGCCACATGCTCACCGAGCACCACAACGCCCAGTGCCACCGCGACGACCGGTTCGCCCACCAGCATGATCGGCACCGACGCCTGCAGGGCGCCGGCATGAAAGGCCAACTGCTGCAACACCGTCAACGCGGCCGCCAGCGCGACCAGCAGGTAAGGGGCCGGCACGGTCAGCAGCCCGTGCCACCCACCGACGGCCAGACGGTGCGTGCAGATCTTGGTCAACACGGCGATCATCCCCAGCATCACCGCCACCGGCACCGCCAGCAGCATGGCGCGGGGGCGCCCGAGCGCGCGGCGGGCGGCGAGCACGCACGCCGTCACCAGCGGCACGGTCAGCACCAACGCGAGCGTCCACGCCGGGACCGGCGGCCGGTTATGGCCCTCGCGCGGCTGCCCGACGAGCACGAACATCGCCAGCGCGGCGGTGAGCAGCGCCGCCCAGCCCCACTCGGCCCACGTGATGCGTTGGTGGCAGAGCCTCGCGCTCATCGGCAACGCGAACAGCAGCGACGACACCAGCAGCGGTTGGACCAACAGCAGGGATCCGTGGGCCAGCGCCAGCGCCTGGAAGACGTAGCCGGCGGCGGCGGCGAGGGTACCGGCCCACCACAGCGGATCGCGGACCACGGTCGTCGTCACCGCCGTCGACATGGCCTTGTCGGCGGAAACGCCCTGGGCGACGCGTTGCCGGACCACGATCCCCACCGCGGCCCAGAACGCGGCGAGCAACGCCGCCACGATCGCCACCGCATGCTGCGTCACCCACCCCATGACCCTGCAGGTACCCGGTGTCTCCGGGGGGCGAAACGCTACGGGCTCGGTGGTACAAGGTGGTCATCCCCACGCCACACGCTGTGGCTGCCCGCCAACGACATTCGGGACGGCGGGCGCGAAGCCGGCGCTAAGGGAGGTATGCAGTCCCCAATTGCGCCACCGCGGCCGAGGCCGCCGCGTGGTAGCCGATCATCGCGGCCACATCCTGGGCCCACATCCGCTCGTAGTCGAATTCGGCGGCGGCGATCGCGGGGGCGTTCTGCCCGAACACGTTCGAAATGACAAGCTGCGCAAGGCGATTGCGGTTGGCGGCGACAAACGCGGGGTGCACGACGGCGGTGATCGCGGATTCGAACGCGTCCGCCGCCGCCCGCGCCTGTGCGGCCGCCGTCTGCGCCTGGGCCGCGGCCTCGCTCAAGTACGCCGTGTACCGGGCGGCGGTCCGCATCATCGCCGCCGCCGCGGGTCCTCGCCAGGCCTGGCCGGCCAGCTCCGAGGTGATCCAGGAAAACGACTGGGCCGCGGAGCCCAGCTCCGTGGCCAGCCCGTCCCATGACGCCGCGGCGGCCAGCATCGGCGCCGAGCCGGGCCCGGAATGCAGCCACGACGCGATGACCTCAGGCGGCGACGTCAGGAAACTCAACCCGCGGGGTGTCCTCTCAGCTCACGCTTCTCCCCCGCGATGGCACGTGACGCCGCAGGTCAGAGGACCGGCGCGGCACAGCCAGTAGGCACTCTAGGAAAGTCGGAGCTGAAAATCTCGAATTTCAGCGAACCACCGACATCGAGGCGACGGGTTGGGCCTCAGATCACTAGTAAACGTTCGAGTTGCCCGTGAGGTAATCGATGTAGATGGGATTCTGCTGGAATACCAGGTTGCCGGTATTCATCAACCCGCTCGAGATCGGAGTGGGGAAGTACGTCTGTTGATAGCCGTACGAGTACAGCGGCGTTGTCAGGTTGTCAGGGGCGTAGACAGCAATGTTCTGTCCTGGCTGTGCGTTCAAGCCCGTCGGGAACGTTCCTTCCACGCCGCCGGAGTCGACGATCGACGAGACGGTTTGCAGAGGCCCGCCATCGATGCTCACCTCCAGGTTGGTAATGGGCGATCCGTTAAGTGTGGCGATAGGAGACCCCAGGTTTGTTGGCGCCGCACCGAACTGCAGATAGGGGCTGGCTGTGTGTTCGTTGATCAGCAGGCCCTGATTGAACGTGCCAGGCAGCGCCTGCAGCGGGATGCTCGGGCCGGGGCCGCCCGCGTTCGGTCCGACGCCGAGGACGCCCGCCGCACCGTCGGAGGCGAAGAAGGACTGGAACGTCAGGCCGTTGGTCATTGCGGACTGGATGGACACCGGCCAGGCGAACAGTTCGATGTTGACGGGCGTCGACCCGGTCACGAGCCCGCCGCCGAAATTCACCGGCGCGTTGTAGGTGAGGTAAAGGTAGTCCAGTCCGCCGCTGTACCCGCCGATACCGGCTCCCCTGGGGATGCCCATCTCGAGCATTCCCAGCAGCCCGCCGGCCTTGGTGAAGGGGACGACGAGGCCCGTCGATCCGGTGTCGACCAGCAGCGGGATGGCCGACCCGGGGCCCACGGAGGCGTTCACGATCGGCTCGGTGCCGCCGACCATCGTCAGCGGCGCCTTGGCTATACCACTGTTGATCGTCGCGCTGCCGCCGGTCGACTGGGGGCCGTAGGGAATCAGCTGACGGCCGAACAACAGGTCGGTGGGCGCGTTGATGACGTCGATGGCATAGTGCTCGATGCCCGTGAGAGCGCCGCCGAAGGGGCTGCTGAGGGACGCGGCGGGATTCAGTGAGCTCACCGCCGCGCCCAGGGGGCTGCTGGCCGCCGAGGTCAGCGGGCCCACCGGGCTGCTGGCGATCGCGGCGGCGGCCTGGGCCGGCAGGCTCTGCAGAGTCGCCGCCCAGGACGACAGCTGGGCCGCGGCCGCCGAGACCCCGCCGTGGTAGCCCACCATCGCGGACACATCGGCGGCCCACATCTGCTCGTACTCGGCCTCGGTGGCGGCGATCGCGGGGGCGTTCTGGCCGAACAGGTTCGAGAACACGAGCTGAAGCAACTGGCTCCGGTTGGCGGAGACCAACGCCGGGTGCACCGTGGCGGCCAGCGCGGACTCGAACTCACCCGCCACTACCTGGGCCTGCGCGGCGGCCGTCTGCGCGTGCGCCGCCGCCGTGCTCAACACGCTCGTGTACTGCGCCGCGGTGGACAGCATCGCCGTGGAGGCGGCCCCCTGCCAGGCGTCACCGGCCAACGCGGAGGTGATCGAAGAAAACGACTGCGCCGCCGAACCCAATTCGGTGGCCAGCCCGTCCCACGCCGCCGACGCGGCCAGCATCGGAGCCGGACCGGCGCCCGAGTGGAGCAATGCCGAGATAATCTCTGGCGGCGACGTCAGAAAACTCATGCCCCGGATGTCCTTCCCCTCTAACCCCCACAACCACGTTCTGTACCGGGGACGGGCACGTCACGCCGCAGGCCGGTACGCCCGACTCTAGAAAAATCCCGGCCAAAATTCTCGGTATTCACCAAACGTTTGCGCGCCGACGGCCGTGGCCGCCCACGCGACTACGGTGGCGCTGTGACCGATCGCCGAGAACGCGCGATGTCCTTCGGGTCGATCGCCGAGGACTACGACGGGCTGCGGCCCCAACCCCCGCATCAGGCGGTGGACTGGCTGGTCCCCTCCGATTGTGGCGTGGCCGTCGACGTGGGTGCGGGCACCGGGCTGTTCACCCGCACGCTGGTCGGCAGGGCCGCTGAGGTCTTCGCCGTCGAACCCGACGCACGGATGCGCAGGGTGCTTGCGGAGCGATCCCCCGGCGTGCGCGTCGTCGAGGGCAGTGGCGAGTCGATCCCGCTTCCCGACGCTTCCGCGGACGCGGTGTTCGTATCGTCGGCGTGGCACTGGATGGATCACGAACGGGCCGTCCCGGAGATCGGCCGGGTGCTGCGCGACGGCGGTCGGCTCGGGCTGATCTGGACGAGCCGCGACCGCGAGGTCGACTGGGTGCGCAACCTGGACCGCTTGCCGGGGGACGAGGCCGCGGCCGCCGAGTCGGCAGCGCGGGCTCGCCGGCGCCTGGAGGTCGTCCTCCCGGAGCCGGCGATCTTCCGCAACGTCGCCCGCGAGACGTTCCGGTTCGTGCGGACCATGACGGTCGACGACGCGGTCGCGATGCTGGGCACCTACAGCCGGGTCATCGTCGCGTCACCGGATGACCGCGCCCGCAGGCTGGCCGAAGCGCGCGCCGCGTTGGAGGCGCGGTTCCCCGGCGCCGACGTGATCGACGTCCCGATGCACGCGCGGTGTTGGCGGGCCGACCGAATCAGACGTTGACCGGCGTGGTGCGCGCGTTGATGAGGGTGGGCCTCTCGCGGTCGGCGATGCCGGCCTTCACCAACTGGATGACGTCATCGGTCGTGTCCGCTTCGTAAGCGTCGACGCCGTAGCTGGCGGCCGTTGCCACGACGTTGAGACCCGGTAAGTCGAGTCCCGGGACCCCCGGCGTCTTCTCCCACATGCCGAACTCTTTCACCACACCGTATTCGGCATTGGACGCGACCACGATGGTCAACGGGATCTTGTAGTGCGCGGCGGTCCACAGCGCGGTGATGGCGTAATGCATCGAACCGTCGCCCATCAGGGCCACGACGGGACGATCCGGAACCGCCAGTTGAGCGCCGACGGCAGCGGGCAGTCCAAAGCCGAGCCCACCGCCGGCGGCCGACAGGTGCGACAAGGGATTGCCGGGCCGAATGCTGTTGGTGATGGCGAGTTCGTTGCTGCCCGCTTCGCTGACCCACAGCGTCTCCGGGGGCGCGGCTCGCCCGACGGCCGTCCACAGGGCTTCCGGTTTGAGCGGTGCTTGCGCGCTTTCGAAAGTCGGGATCGGGGCGCGCGGCGCGGGGGCGGACCGCTGGCTTGGTTTCGCGGCGGCGCAGAGCGCCGCGGCCGCGCTGGCCAGGTCGGCGACGATCGCGTCGCCGACGGGGGCGCGGGCCGCCTCGTCGGGATCGTTGGTGATGTGGATCAGGCTCGCGCCTTCGGGCAGGTAGGGGCCGGCCACCTGCGGGTAATACCGGAAAACCGGGGCGCCGATCGCGAGCAGCAGATCGTGTCCGGCCAGTATCTGCGAGATCCAGCCGGCGCCCGGCGGCAATGCGCCTTGATACAGGGCGTGGTCCTCGGGGAATCCGCTCCAGCCCGTCAGGGGGGCGGTCCACACGACCGACTGCGTGCGTTCGGCCAACCCGATGACCGCGTCCCATGCGCCATAGCGTTCGACGTCGCCGCCCACGATCAGCGCCGGCGATGCCGCGGATTCCAGTCGGGCGCAGATCTGTTCGGCCAATTCGGTGGGGAAGCCCGCGGCGGAAGTCACCGAGCGCTCGCGCACCGCCGCGATATCGGCCGCCTGGGTGTCGTCGAGCTCGACCGGCATGTCGTCCATCGGCAGCGAGACGAATACGGGCCCCATCGGTGGCGTCGTCGCCAGGTGGATCGCGCGAGCGAGCACAGCAGGGGCCTCGCTCGCAATGGCCGGCTCGGCCGCCCATTTCACGAAGGGCCGGGGCACGATGGTGGGCTCGATATTGGTGAGTAGGCAGTATTGGTTCTGCATCGTTCGCCGCTGGTTTCCCGCCGTGACGATGAGTGGGGTCTTGTTGACGAATGCGTTGTAAAGCTGCCCTTGAGCGTTGCCCATCCCCGGGGCGGTGTGCAGGTTGACCAGTGCGGGCCGACGGGTGATTTGCGCGTACGCGTCGGCCATCCCCATCGGAACCATTTCCTGCAGCCCGAGCAGATAGCGGAAATCGTCTGGGAAGTCTTGCAGCAGAGCCAATTCCGACGATCCCGGGTTGCCGAAGCAGGTCGTCAGCCCGTGTTTGCGGAGCAGGTCCAGGATGGCCTCACGGACAGTGGTCATACCGCCTCCAAATCGTCGAGTGGGCGACGGGCGGCGATCCGCCGTCCGGATGGCACTACTCCTACGTAGGCCGCGTCCCACCATACGTACGCCGTACCTGACCCGCAACAGCTGGCGTCGCCCGCGCCGCTTGACGCCTATAGGTACGGCGTACGTATAGTGGCTCACGTACACCGTACTTATGAGGAGTGGTGCTGGATGCATGGCAAGATCGCGCCGACGAACCGCGTCAGCTTCGACTCGCACGGCACGCGCTGCGCGGCCTGGGTAACCTATCCGGGTGACGAAAAAGCTTACCCCGCAGTGGTTCTCATTCATGGCTTGGGCGCCAACCACCAGATGATGCTGCGCCAGTATGAGCAAGCGCTTGCCGGAGCGGGGATCGCCACCTTGGCTTTCGACTACCGGAATACCGGCGAGTCGGAGGGAAACCCGCGCCAGCGGATCGTGATGCGGCGCCAGCACGAGGACGTCGCGGCAGCGCTCGAGTTTCTTCAGGCCGACAGCCGCATCGACGCCAACAGCGTCGGCCTGTGGGGCACCAGCCTCGGCGCCACGCATGCGCTGCGGACGGCGGCCGAACGTCCCGACGTCGCGGCGGTTGTCGTTCAATGCCCGATCGTGCATGGCCCGGGCGCCGCACTGCGCTCCGGCATCGCTCCCCTGCTTCGCATGACGATGCCCGTCGTGCAGGATCTGTGTCGAGCCGCCTTCGGCCTGCCGCGACGATACGTGCCCATCGTGGGCCCGCCCGGCTCGTCGGCCGTTGTGACGGTACCCGGTGCCGAAGAGGGATGGAATTCGACCGCCACCGAGGGAGCGACGTTCGACAACCGAATTGCGGCGGCCAACGTCCTCGGGCTCGCGATGATCAGCGCCACAAAGAAGGCCGCGCGAATCAAAGCTCCTGTGCTGGTATGTGTTTCGAGGCATGAGACGCTGATGGATGTCAAGCATGTGTACGACGTCGCGCGCAAAATACCCAACGCCGTCATCCGCGCCTACGACGGCGATCACTTCGAGATCTACCACCCACCACTGGTGGCGGAGCTCCTGACGGACCAAATCGCTTTCCTGCGAAGGGAACTCCATGTCGGCTCGTAAGATGCTGGCCGAACACGACCGGATGTTCGTCGAGTTCGCGCGGACGCTCGCACCATCGGACTGGAAGCGACAGAGTCTTTGCAGTGAATGGAGCAACCACGACGTGCTCGCGCACCTTGTCAAGGGGTACAGCATCTCGCTGCCTTCGTTGGGGTCGGCGCTATTCGCAAACCGGGGAAGCTTCGACCGCGCCAACACGGCAGTGGCCCGGCGGCTGGCCGGCCGGCAGACGCCGGCGGAGCTGATCGATACGTTTGCCGGGCTCATCGAGCATCCGAAGGGCATCGGGAAGCGGTTCCCCGCCGGTCTTCTCCTGGGCGACCACGTGTTGCATCACCTGGACATCGCGTTGCCGCTGGGCCGGGAAATCCTGATTCCCGGCCGCATCGTCGATGCCGTTCTCGACATCGAGGTGCGGGTTCCCAATCCCTTTGTGCCCGCTAAAAGCAACGCGGCTGGGCTGTCGCTGCGGACAACCGACACCGGATGGAGCTTCACCGATGGCAGGGCCGGCGCCGATTCCCTCGTCGAGGGGCACGGCATCCATGTCGCCGCGGCGCTCGGCGGACGTCGCTTCGCGTTGCCCTTACTCGGGGGTGCGGGGGTGGCCCGGTTGACGGACAGGCTTATCTAGCCCACGAGATCGGATGCGCGGAAACGACTTTCAGCGCTTTCTCGGTTGCAGGCGCCGCCGCGACCCGCCCGGTGTCCCTTCCAGTCCGGTGACGAACATTTCCAGGCCGCGCCGAAAATCCTGTGCGGCAGTCGACCGTCGGGCCACATCGGCCAACGAGGCTATGTGCGGGAATTCCTTGCGAGCAAGCTCTTTGATTCGCGCCGCACCAGCGCGATTCGCCTCCTCGTGAAGGGGCGTCCCGGCGAAGATGCCGGCGAACTCGGCCTGCGCCGACCCCGTGACGAGGGCCAGCGTCGCCCGGAACGCCGCAAGAATCTGGACTTGGTCCAGATGCGATCGTGACAGGGCCTCGATCATCCGCTCCGCCGGGGCATAACTCCGTGCTGTCACGGGTCTTCGAGTGACGATCAACGGAACGGTGTTGGGATGCGCCCGCAGGGTCTCCCACAGCGCCGTCGCAGTCGCCATCAGATCAGCGCGCCAATCCTTCGTCGGCGCCGGTAAACGCAGAGAGCTCATGACCGCATCGACGACCAGTTCTTCCAGGCCGTCGCGGCCGTTCACGTAGTTGTACAGCGTCATCGGCCCGGTTCCCAGCCGCGACGCGACCACCCGCATGCTGAGCCCGGCTACCCCGTCGCGCTCCACGATCTCCAGCGCGCACTCGGCGATCTCGTCGGCCGTGAAACGGGCCCGCACCTCACCGTTCCCCTCTCGAATAATCCGCTCGGCCAACGCGAACCGCAGGTAACGCGCGGGTCGGGCCCCGCCGCGTTTAGTACAGTGTACGTATCCTGCTTGATCGCGGACAGCAAATGCTTCGAGCCGGCCATGGCGGTCGCGCTGCCCGCGGTATGTCAGGATTTGGGCATGAATTCACGCAGCCTCGCCCGCCTCGTCGGTGTTTCGGCCGTGACGGCATGCGCGGCGCTGGCCGGGCCCGCCTTCACTTCCGTCGCTCCGGCCGCGTCCGCCGACCCCTGCACCGACGTCGCGGTGGTCTTCGCGCGCGGCACCCACCAGGAGCCCGGCCTCGCCAACGTCGGACAGGCATTCGTCGACTCGCTCACCGCACAGCTCGGGGGCCGGTCCATCAGCGCCTACGCGGTCAACTACCCGGCCAACGACGACTACCACAACAGCGCGACGGCCGGCGCCAACGACGCCAGCGCGCACATCCAGGACGTCGCCGCCAGCTGCCCCAACACGAAGATGGTGCTCGGCGGGTACTCCCAGGGCTCGACGGTGATCGACCTCGCCAGTCAGGCGCTCCCGGGTCCGGTGACCGATCACGTCGCCGCCGTCGCCCTGTTCGGCGAGCCCACCAGCGGGTTCTCCAGCATGTTGTGGGGCGGCCAGCCGCTGCCGACGATCAGCCCGGCGCTCGTCGGCAGGACCATCAGCCT
Organism: Mycobacterium sp. E2699; assembly: GCF_001666745.1. NCBI lineage: Bacteria > Bacillati > Actinomycetota > Actinomycetes > Mycobacteriales > Mycobacteriaceae > Mycobacterium > Mycobacterium sp. E2699. The sequence continues at coordinate 12,282 of NZ_LZJH01000135.1, forward strand.
GTGCGCCCCCGACGACCCGATCTGCTCCCCGGGCGGCAACATCATGTCGCACATGTCGTACATCGACAACGGGATGGTCAACCAGGCCGCCACCTTCGCGGTCAACAAAATCGGGCAGGCGCCGCAACGGGCCCAGAACGGCTAGTTCCGCCCGGGCGGCTTCCGATGACGCTTAGGCCGGAACGGTGAGATCCCTCGTCGCGTTGTCCCGCGACACCGTCGCCGTCCGGATTTTCATCGCCGTGCTCCTCGGCGTCGCGGTCGCGCTGGTGGTGGGCAACACGGTCGGCTGGCGGTTCGCGCTGGTCGGCTGGGTCGTCACCGCCGGCGTCTACGTCGGGTGGACGTGGCTGCTCCTCGCCGGAATGGACGCCGATCAAACCCGCGCGTATGTGACCCGCGAGGACCCGACCCGCTGGGTCGCCGACGCGGTCATCGTGTCCGCCAGCGTTGCCAGCCTCGCCGGGGTCGGCTACGTGGTGGCCGCGGGGACGCACTCCGGCGGCAAGGCCGTCGTGGCCGCCCTGCTGGGCATCGCGGCCGTCGCGGCGTCGTGGTTCTCGGTGCACACGCTGTTCACCGTGCACTACGCGCGGCTCTACTACGTCGACGAACCGGGCGGGATCAACTTTCACGACCCGGAGCTGCCCCGATTCCGGGACTTCGCCTATCTGGCCTTCACCGTCGGAATGACCTACCAGGTGTCGGATACCGAGATCGGGCAGACGTCCATCCGCGCGACGGTGTTGCGCCAGGCGCTGCTGTCCTACCTGCTGGGCGCGGTTGTCCTGGCCGTCACCATCAATTTGGTCGCGGGGCTGGGCTCCAAGCTGTAGCGCCGGGCTAATCTGGCCGGTATGGCCATCGAGTCCACCATGCTCGCCCTCGGCACCCCGGCGCCGTCGTTCACGCTGCCCGACCCGGCCACCGGCGCCACCGTCAGCCTCGACGACCTCACGGGTCCCGCGCTGGTCGTCACCTTCATCTGCAACCACTGCCCGTACGTCAAGCACGTCGCCGCCGGGCTCTCGGCGCTGGGGCGCGACCTCGCGGACCGGGGCGTCGCGATGGTCGGCATCTCGAGCAACGACGTCGCCACCTATCCACAGGACGGGCCCGAACAGATGGTCGCCGAGGCCCGCGGCCACGGCTGGACGTTCCCGTACCTGTACGACGAGACGCAGGATGTCGCGCGCGCCTTCTCGGCGGCGTGCACGCCCGACACGTTCGTCTTCGACGGCGAGCGCCGGCTCGTCTACCGCGGTCAGCTCGACGACTCCCGCCCGGGTAACGGCAAGCCGGTGACCGCCGCCGATGTGCGGGCGGCCGTCGACGCCGTGCTGGCAGGGCGGCCGGTCGACCCCGACCAGCGGCCGTCGATCGGGTGCGGCATCAAGTGGCGTTGAGCCCGGCGCGCGCGGCCGGCGCGAGGTAGGTCGCGACTCGGTCGGTTTGGTTACCGCGTCGGCGGGTATCGCCAAGGGATCTATGACCGCGCAACCCCCCGACCCCGATCCCACGCATACCCCGGGCCTCGAGCCCGGCGGTGGCGTCGCACCGGGAACCACCCCGCCGGCGGCGCCGCAGACCTCCGGTGTGGCCGAGCCTCAACCGCCCCGGCGGATGCCGCCCAGCGGCGTGCTGACCATCATCGGCGTGTGCGTCTTCGCAGTGGTGTTCATCGCGGTGGCGGTGCTGCTGGTGATGAAAATCGTTGGGGTGCACTGAGATGCCGGGCATGACGATCACCGCTGACGACGTCCGGCGGCTGCTGGTCTGCCACGACGAGGACGCGGCGCTCGTGGCGCTGGAGGGCCGCATCGAGGTCGCCACCCGGGCGGAGCTGAGTTCGGCGGGTTACCGCGGCGCCCTGCAGATCGCGACCCGCCAGGACGTGGTGCAGCGGGCGGGCGGCGCGCGGCTGTCGGATCGTGAGCTGGCCGAGCAGGCCGAGGATCTCGACACCGCGCTGCGCAACCTGGGCGGCTGAGGACACCGGGCCGGCCGAATTCCGGCGATCGCTGTCGCGGCCCGCCCCCGGCCAAGTAATCTGCGCGCGAGGGGTCAGGTAGCCCGCGGGCGGAAGGCTCGGATATGCGGTTGGTAGTCGATCTCAACAAGTGCCAGGGTTACGCGCAGTGCGTCCCGCTTGCGCCCGAGGTGCTGAAGATGGTCGGCGAGGAGGCGCTGGCCTACGACCCCAACCCCGACGACTCCCAGCGCCAGCGCGTGCTGCGTGCGGCGGCGTCGTGCCCCGTGCAGGCCATCATCCTCGAAGTCGATCCGCCGGCCGACCGGGACACCGCGTGACGGCCGCTCCGCTCGTCGGCCGGCTCGTCGACGCGTTCAAGGCCGAGGGCCGCATAGTCATCGTGGGCGCGTCGCTGGCCGGCCTGCGAGCAGCGGAAGCCCTGCGGGAGAAGGGCTTTCGCGGGCCACTCACGATCGTCGGCGACGAGCCGCACGAGCCATACGACCGCCCGCCGCTGTCCAAGCAGGTCCTCAAAGGCTGGGTGCCCGCCGACCACACCAAGCTGCCCCGCCTGCGTCCCGTCGACGCGCAGTGGCGGCTCGGCGTGGCGGCGGTGGGCCTGGACCGGTCGAATCGTCAGGTGCTGCTGGCCGACGGCAAGACGGTGGACTACGACCGCCTGCTGATCGCCACCGGGACCAGGGCGCGCCCGTGGTTCAACCCGCATGAGGCCGCCCTGCGGGGGCTGTTCACGGTGCGCACGTGTGACGACGCCGCGAAGCTGGCCGCCGCGCTGCGGGAGCGGCCGCGCCGCGTGCTCATCGTCGGGTCGGGGTTCGTCGGCTCCGAAATCGCCTCCGTGTGCCGCGATCTCGATCTTCCGGTGACGGTGGCCGAGCGCGGCAAGGCGCCCCTGTCCGGCGCGCTCGGCGGCGTCATCGGGGACATCGCCGCCCAGCTGCAGATCGACGCGGGCGTCGACCTGCGGACCGGGGTTGCGGTCGAGGGCCTCGACGGCGACGCGGACGGCCACGTCCGCCAGGCCCGGCTCTCCGACGGCACCGTGCTGGACGTCGATGTGGTGGTGGCCTGCCTGGGTTCGATCCGCAACGTGGAATGGCTCGAGGGCGCGCAGTTGGCGAGCGGGTTCTGGGGGGTGGCGTGCGACGCCGGGTGCCGCGCCTTCGACATCAACGGTGTGGTGACCGACAACATCTTCGTCGCCGGCGACGTGGCCCGCGCCCCACACGTGTTGTACGAGTACCAGTTCATGTCTCAAGAGCATTGGGACAACGCGGTTTTCGGGGCCGCGGTGGCGGCCAACAACATGATCAGCCTGGAGCTGGGACGCCGACCGCACCTGCCGCTGCCGTCGTTCTGGTCCGGCCAGTTCGGCGTCAACATCAAGAGCGTGGGGGTGTGCTCGTTCGGCGACGAGATCGTGTTCACCCAGGGCTCGCCCGCGCAACGCCGGTTCGCGGCCGCCTACGGTCACCGCGGCCGCATCGTCGGGGCGGTGACGTTCAACCACGGCAAGTGGCTGCCGTACTACGCGTCGCTGATCGAGCGGTCCGCGCCGTTCCCGCCGCCCCCGCCGGGCTACGACCGCCCCGTCATCTTCGAGCCCATGCCGGCCCGGTTCCCCGACCCCCGCGAGCCGACCGCCCTGCCCGACGTGGTGCTCACCGGCCACGATCCCACCTCCCGCGGCGCCGAGTTCCGGCCCAGAGGCCGCTGACTCGAGGAGCCGACGATGGATGCCGAAACCGCCTGGGCCGAGGCGATGAAATTCGAGAACCGCCCCAACCCCTATCCCTACTTCCGCGAGCTGCGCGGGACGCCCGTGGCCAAGGTCGCCGACGACACGTACGTCGTCACCGGTTATCGCGAGCTGCTCGCGCTCGCCCACGACCCGCGGATCAGCTCCGACATCAGCCGAAGCCCGGCGCGGCTGGGCGGCGAAAAGCCCGCCGCCGGAAGCGAACACATGCAGGCCTACGGTCGCGCCCCCAGCATCATCGTTTCCGATCCGCCCGATCACGACCGGGCCCGCCGGCAGGTGATGCGTCATTTCGGCCCGCCGCACTCCCCCGACCTGATCCCGGGCATGGAGCCGTTCGTCGCCCGGCTCGCCGATGAGATGCTGGACAAGGTCAAGGCCCGCGGCAAGACCCGCCTGGACGTGGTGGAGGAATTCGCCTACCCGATTCCCGTCGCGGTCATCTGCAAAATTCTCGGCGTGCCCGTCGAAGACGAGCCGATGTTTCACGCCTGGATCTTCGACTTCATGATGGGCAGCGACCTCGGCCCCGAGGGCGCCACCGAAGAGGGCCGGGCGCTGGCCGAAAAGGGCCGCGCCGGTACCGCCGCATTGCAGGACTACCTGGGTGGCCTGGTGGGCAGGTACGCCCAGACGCCCGGCGAGGGCCTGCTGTCCAAGCTGCTGCACGACGACGGGCCCGACGGCCCGATGTCGGTGCAGGAGACGACGTCCAACGCCATGCTGCTGTTGGTCGCGGGCCACGACTCCACGGTCAACACCATCACCAACTGCGTGATGACGCTGCTGCGCAACCCCGGCTCGTGGGATCTGCTGCGGCAGCGTGCGGAGCTGATCCCGCGCGCCATCGAGGAGGTGCAGCGGCTGCAGTCGGCGGTGCAGTTCTTCCCCAGCCGCAGCGCCACCGCCGACATCGAGATCGGCGGCACGGTGATCCCGGCCGGCTCGGCGGTGCACCTCGTCTACGCGGCGGCGAATCGGGATCCGCGGCGGTTCGACGACCCGGATCGTTTCGACCCGCTGCGGGAGGACAACGAGCATTTCGGTTGGGGCAGCGGCATTCACACCTGCATGGGCGGCCCGCTGGCGCGTCTGGAGGTCAACCTGGCGCTGGAAGCCTTCCTGCGGCGCGTCGAATCTCCGAAGCTGGTCGTCGACCCGCCGCCGTATCGGCACAATCAGGTGTTCCGCGGGCCGCGACACCTGTGGGTGGACTTCGCCGCGATCACCGACTGAAAGCGGCTATGTCCCAACGGTGACGGGGTCGCCGACGCGGATGACGCCCTGCGCCAGCACCTGCAGGTAGGCGCCCGCGCACGGCTGCGGTCCGTGACCGCCGGTGTTCCAACGGTTCTCGGTCGCGGGGATGCGAAGCGCCTGCGGGGCACGCGGCAGCGGGCCGTGCTCGAGCGTGGGCACCACGCACCGTGAGGTGGACGTCAGGGCGCGCAGCCGCGCCTCCCCGACCGCGATTTCTTTTCCGATCCAGTCGCTTTCGCCATACGGCGGGTAGCCCGGTGGCGTCGCGATAACCAGGTTCGGCCGGTAGCGCAGCGCCTCGACGCCGATGTGGTCGAGGGTGGCCGTCGTGATCGCGTGCAGCGGGGCCTCGTCGGTGAACGAGTCACCCGGGGTCGACTGAGCGATCTCGAGGATCCGGCCGCCGACCTCGGCGTCCGACGCGTCCAAGCCGAACTCCAGCAGCTTCTCCGGATCCGGGCGTTCCAGCGTTGCGCCGTCCGGTCGCTGCCTGACCAGCCGGACCTTCCGTCCCAGCAACCTCGACAGCGCGTCGTCGATGTCGGGGTCGTCGGACGCGACGTTCGTCCCGTCGGGCAGCCGGATGCTCACCCGCCCGGCGCCTGCGGCGGTGCACTTCAGCAGGCCGCGCCACAGCCGTGCCTGTTTGGCGCTCGCCACGTGCCCGGTCTCGGTGTCGATGAGGGCCAGCCGCCGGTCGCCCTCGGCGCCGCCCTCGTCGACGAACAGGCTGTCGACGCTCTCGCCGAGCATGGACTTCACCGGGTACCGGCGCAAACTCTCCACCCGCATCGGCACCTCCCCACCCCGCGCTCATCGCACACACCGTGATGGAAACAGTATGTGTTCGCCGGGTGGAGCGAAGTGACTAGCCCGGGCAGTAGGTCGACTCCGCCGCGCTGACCCAGCCGGTCATGTCCGCGAACGAGAAGCCCTTCGAACTCATGCTGGAGTGCAAGTCGGCGGCGATCGCATCGGGCGTCTTGCCGGCCATCCGGTCGGCGCAGACCGCGTGCCCCATCGCGATCATGTCGGAGTCATTCGACGAGGGCCACGAGAATCCCAGGTTCTTCAGTTTGGCGAAGTATGCGTCGTCCGTGGCGTCGGCCGACGCAATGGCGGTGCTTGCGGTCAGCGCGGCGCCAACCATCACGGGGATAGTCAGTTTGGTCAGCCAGCGAGGTGCAGACATTTCGTGCCCCTTCTTTTCTTCGACGTCCTGGGTGTCGTCAGTATATGGGTGTTCACGCCGGGCGAATATTAAAAATATAAGAAACCTGGGGCAGCCGATTTGCGGGGTTACGACGATCGGCGCCCAGCCCGTGTGCCACCCGTTCGTGAAGGTGGTGGTCGGGATCCGCCGTCGGGGCGCCCCCGCCGGAAGCGCCCTGGGCGGAAATCGCACAGCCGGTTCTCATATTCGGCGTGGCCGCCGGAGAAGTGGCAACAACGGGTTAACCCGGTGGCGGCAATGCGACGTTAGCGAATACGCGCGGTTACCGGCCGGCCACCCGCCGCCATTTGCCGTCAAATGGCAACTATTGCCCTGATCGACAATTTGCTACGGGCTCAATGGGCCAGCAGGCGCTTTTTCTGCGCGGTGAATTCCTCGTCGGTGAGCACTCCCGCATCGCGCAGGGACGCCAGCTCGCGCAGCTCGGCGGCGATGCTGGTGACCGGGCCCCCGGCCGGAGCCTCCGGCGGCGCCTCCTTCTCGTCGGCCTTGCCGCTCGTCGTGGGCAGCCCGATCCGCTCCCGGCGGCCGGGGCCGCCGCCGGCACCGCCGGTGCCCGCCATCGCACGCCCGGCCATGCCCGCCAGCGCCATCTGGCTGAACAGGCTCCCCGCGCTGCCGGCGGAGGCGTCCGCGGCGGCCGCGGTCGCCGCCGGCAAGGCGACCGCCAGCGGCCGGATCATCGTCGTCTCGTAGGTCCAGGCCGGTGGAACCGACAGCGCCCCAATCGTTTTCGCTTCGGCAAGACCCGCCGTCGCGGCCGAACCGCCGGCCAGGTTGGTGATCACCGGGAACGGCGTGGGCGGCACCGGCGCCGTGCCGGGCCAGGCCTGGATCCCCGCCCAGCCGCTGACGATGTCGTCGGTGTGGAAACCGGTCAGGGCGCCGACAACGTCGAAGGGAAGAGCCACGAGCGTCCCTGGCGCGTCGATACCAAGTCCCGCGACGCTGGCCGGCGCGTCGAGGAAAATCGCAATCAGATCGCTTATCAGGCCGAGCGCGTCCAGCGGCGTCGCCTGGGCCGGAGTCGCCGCGAGGCTGGTCAGGGCGCCGGGCACCGCGGACATCGCCTGCGGGACACTCGACACCGCGGCCTGCGCGTTGCCCGCGGAGGTGCCGGTGGCCTCCGCGACGGCCGCCGCTTGGGTGGCCGGCCCGGCCGAGTTGGTGTTCCGCGGCGGCGGCGAGAACGGCGTCAGCGCCGTCGCCAGCGCCGAGGCCGCGGCGTAGCCGTACATGGCGACCGCGTCCTGGGCCCACATCTCGGCGTACTGCGCCTCGGTCGTCGCGATCGCCGGGGTGTTCTGGCCGAAGATGTTCGTCGCGACCAGGGCCAGCAGCAGGCTGCGGTTTGCCGCGACCACGGGAGGCGGCACCGTCTCGGCGAACGCCGTCTCGTAGGCCGCGGCCGCGGCCTTGGCCTGGTTGGCGGTCTGCTCGGCCTGCGCGGCCGAGACGCTCGTCCACGCCACGTAGGGGGCAGCCGCGGCGGCCATCGATGCCGCCGAAGGGCCGAGCCACGGCCCGGCGGTCAACGCCGCGAGCTCCGATTGATAGGAACTCGCCGCCGAATGCAGCGCGGCGGCCAACCCGTCCCAAGCCGTCGCGGCGGCCAGCATCGGCCCGGACCCGGGGCCGGCGTAGATGCGGGCGGAGTTGATCTCCGGGGGCAGCGCTGCGTAGTCCATGTCGGTCCCTTCGATCGATGCAAACGTCGCCGGCGCATCGACGGCCTCGGCGGCTGGGCGGCGCAGTACTTTCCGTCGGTAGTACATGTCCGGCAAATGAATGTTGCCGTTAACACGGTAAACAAACGTGTGAATGATCGGCGTCGGAGCCCGTCCCTGTGCGCCCGGGGGGCGGGTCGTGTAGAAGAGTCTGGTGGACGAGCCACCCCCCAAATCGTTCGATCGCTCGATGTTGCGCGACGCGATGGTCAGGCGGATGTATCGCCGATCATTGGCCGAGGGCCAGATTACCGTGCCGGCCGTCCCGGGCATGCTCGACGAGTACGTCGAGTTGTGCGCCAACCTCTGTGCCACCCTGGGCGTTCCGTACACACCGGAACAGTCGATTCAGCTCAGGAAGGTGCTGGACGGCGAGCTGGCCAAGGCGTTCAAGGCCTCCCAGCGTTCCGACATCGCGATCTCGTTTCAGCTGCCTTTCGGGACCGGCCTGAACTACCAGGTCAAGGCCGAATGGCGGACGGTCGAGGCGGACTACGACAACTGGGTGGCCACCCGGCCGCCGCCGCTGTTCGGCACCGAGCCCGACGCACGCGTGGTGGCGCTTGCCCGTGAGGCGGCCGACCCCGCGACGTTCCGGGTGCTGGACGTCGGCGCCGGAACGGGCCGCAACGCGCTGGCCCTGGCCCGGCTCGGCCACCCCGTGGACGCGGTCGAGATGGCGCCGAAGTTCGCCGATCTCATGCGCGCGGAGGCCGAACGTGAATCGCTGGGCGTGCGCGTCATCCAGAGCGACGTCTTCACGGCCGTGGAGGGCGTCCATGACGAGTATCAGTTGATGGTGCTCGCCGAGGTGGTGCCCGACTTCCGGACGACGCACGAGTTGCGCGGCCTGTTCGAACTGGCCGCCGACTGCCTGGCCCCCGGCGGACGCCTGATCTTCAACGCCTTTCTGGCGCGACCGGGCTACACGCCCGACAGCACCGCCCGCGAGCTCGGGCAGCAGTGCAACACCATGATCTTCACCCGGGACGAGGTGGCCGGCGCCGGGGCGGAGCTGCCGCTGGCGCTCGTCGCCGACGATTCGGCCTACGAGTACGAGAAAGCCAACCTGCCCGAGGGCGCCTGGCCCCCGACGGGCTGGTTCGAGGGCTGGGCCAGCGGCCTCGACGTCTTCGACGTCAAGCGGGACGAATCACCGATCGAGTTGCGCTGGCTGGTCTACCAGAAATCGGGCTGAATCGTTCGAATATCATTGACGCACACGGTATTGGGGGTGCGTGATGCGGGATCTGGAATCGAGCAGGCGTTCGTTGCTGATGGCGGCGCCATTGCTGCTTGCGGCGGTCGCCGCCGGCGACAAGTCGCGCAGCACGGGGCACCTGACGGATATCGATTTGTCGCCGCCGCCCGGCACCGGCCCGGACCCGGCCGAAACTTTCGTCCTGCCGTACGACAAGATCGGTTTCCAGGCGTGGGGCAACCTGCCGCCCCGCAGCGGCGAGATGGCGATGCTGTACGGGGATTTCAACCAGCCGGGACCCTACCTGGTCATGATGAGATGGAATCCGGGATGGTTCAGCGCGCCCCACACCTATGCCACAGACCGGATACAGGTCGTCGTATTCGGCACGTGGTTCGTCAACAGCGGCAATGACTTTCGGCCTCAGGACGCGGTGCCCGTCGGCCCGGGCGGTTACGTCAAGCGGACCGCCCGCACCCCGCACTACGACGGCGTCCCGGCGAATCAGCCCAACCCGGCCGTGATCGCCGTTTTCGGGGTCGGCCCGGTCGACATGCAGCTGGTCGACCCCGCCCAGCCGTCGTGGCGTCAGGTCTGACACCTAGGCGGTCAGGTCGCGGGTGGCCGGCCCTTCCAGCAGCGTTCCGTCCGGCGCGAACCGCGAGCCGTGCAGCGGGCACTCCCACGCCTCGTCGGCGTCGTTCCAATTCACGATCCCGCCCAGGTGCGGGCACACCGGCGACACGCGGTGCTCGGTGCCGTCCACGCGGCAGCGCGCCTCGAGGTGCCACGGCGGCCCGCTCACCACGCCGCCCTCGCCGTTGACGGGGCTGCGACTCCCGGTGCGCAGTACCGGCGTGATCCAGCCCTTCGCCAGGTCGAACCCCACCTCGGCGTTGAACTGCATGGCCGTCAGCAGACCCGACAGCTCGTGGGGGCTCCAACTGGCGAACGCCCTGGACCAGTCCATCCGTCCGCCCAGGATGCGGCTGGACAGGGCCAACGCCGCGGCGACACCGTTGGTCATGCCCCACTTGTTGAAACCCGTTGCGACGAAGATGGTTTCGGTGTTCGGCAGGATGGGCCCCACATACGGCAGGTGGTCGATGGGCGTGTAGTCCTGCGCCGACCAGAAGTGGGTCTGCACGGCGCCGGGATAATGCTTGCGCGCCCAGTCCGAGAGTTCCGCCAGGGATTTCGAGGGGCTCTTCTTACGGCCCACCGTGTGGCCGGCCCCGCCCACGATCAGCCGCTCCCCATCGGCGGTGGGCGCGTAGCGCACCGAGCGCGTCGGCGAGTCGGTGGAGATCATCATCGGCCGGGTGATGTTGCCGGGAACCTTGAACGCCAGGCAGTAGGACCGGCTGGGCTTCACCCGCGCGAAATAGCCGCCGCGGTCCAGGATCGGGATTCCGGTGGCCAGCACCAGCTGTCCGGCCTCGAGCTCGACATCGCGCTGCGCGGCGTCGTCGACGTGCACGCCCCCGCCGCGCCAGGACACCCGCCGGACCCGGGTGTGCTCGACCAGCCGTCCACCGCGCGCGAGTAGCTCGGTGGCCAGCGAGTCGAGGAACGGCATGGGATCGAACTGGGCCTGGTCGGGCAGCCGCACGCCGCCGTGGTACGGGAACGGCACGTCCGCGTCGTCGTCCCACACCGCGGGCAGGCCGACCGCCTGGCAGGCCTTCAGCTCGGCGCGGGCGGACAAGACGCCCTTCGCGGACTGGGCATAGGTGTAGGCGTCCTCGCGCTGCACCGCGATGCCGTGCGCCTCGCAGTGCTGCAGCACCCACTCCTGGCCCTCCCGGTTGCCGTCGACGTAGGCCCGAGCCACGTCCCGGCCGTGCCGGGGCAGGAGCCGCGACAGCTGGGTGCCCTGCAGCAGGCTGATCTTGGCGGTGGTGTTGCCGGTGGCGCAGGCACCGACGGTGCGCGCCTCCAGCACCAGCACGTCCATGCCGGCGCGGGCCAGCAGGACGGCGGTCGTCAGCCCGGTGATCCCGGCGCCGACGACGATGACGTCGGCGGTTCGGGGACCGTCATCAAGCTGGCTTGCAGCCCAAGGCTGTTCGGCTCGGTCGGCCAACCATAAAGAAGTCACGGCTGGGCTGATACCCGCGGATCACCGGCGAAAACCTGGCCGCCGCCCGCGTGGTCGCGGTCACGCCCGTTTTAGCTGCGCTTTTGCCTCTTTGACCGATTCGGCGGCGGCCCGGCCGGCCCGCTGCGCCTCGTCACAGGCGGCTTCGGCTTTGTCGAGTCGGCGTTCGGCGTCGCGCAGGACCGCGCGCGCTTCGTCGCGGCGCTGCCGGGCCGCGTCGCGGTCTGCCTTCCGCTCCGACAGGGTGGCGTCGGCCTCTGCCTTGGCCCGCTCGGCGTCGGCCAGACCTTTCTTCAGTTTCTCCTGGCGCCGCTCCGCGGCGGTGCCTGATCGCTCGGCGGGCGCCGCCTCGCCGACGCCGAAACCCGACCAGCTCTCGGGCTTGGCCAGCCGACCGAGCCGCTCGGTGATGTCGGGGTCGGCGATCGCGGCCTGCAACGTGCCGGCGACGTCCTCGCGCACCGACGCCGACGGCCGGTTCACCTCGGCCGCTGCCAGCGCGGCCCGGGTGAGTTCGTCGATCAGTTTGTGCTGCTCGGCCGACAGGGCGCGGATGCGTTCGCCGTCCATCTCGGCGTGCGCGGCCCGCAGGCGATCACCCAGGTCGGCCAGGCGCGCCTTGGTGTCCTTCCGGTCGAGCGCGAGCCGGTTGACGATCCAGGCCGCCGTGGTGGGTTTGCGCGCCGCCCCGATGTGTTTGGCGGCCGCCGCGTCGCCTTGCCGCTTCGCCTCGGCGACCAACTCGGCGCGCAGCGCGGTGAACGCGTCGGGCTCCGCCCAGTACAGACTGTCGAGTGCGTCGTCGGCCATGACGCCATGATCCCCCGCGGACGGCCTGACGTTTCGCCGCGAACGCCGTGGGCTACATGATGCTCATGCCCGCAAGCGACGCAAACAGGGGTTGGGCTCCATGGCCCCGCCGGTTCTTGTCGGCGTTGCTTGTGGTCCTCGGCGTGGTCGGCCCGACCCTGGTGGCATCGTGCTCGCGCCACGGTGCCGCATCGAAAGCGCCTGCCGCCGCCCAGATAACGATCACGCCGGGCACCGGCGCACACGACGTCGACCCGCTCGCACCGGTCATGGTGAAAGTCGACGGCGGGACGCTGACCGACGTCAGCATGGTCAACGAGAGCGGCAAATCGGTCCAGGGCGTGATGACGCCCGACAACACCGTCTGGAAGCCGACCGTTCCGCTCGGGTACGGGCGCACCTACACGCTGACGGTCAACGGCCGCGGACCCAACGGCGCTGCGGCCACGCAGGTTTCGACGTTCTCCACGCTGAAGCCGTCCAACCAGACGAAGGTCTCGTTCACCTCCACGTCCGAGGCTTCGCTGCACGACGGCGGCACCTACGGCGTCGGAACCGTGGTCGTCGCGCACTTCGACGAGCAGATCGCCGACCGGGCCGCCGCGGAGCGTCAGCTGAAGGTGACGACCAACCCGCCGGTGTCCGGCTCGTGGTTCTGGGTCGACGGCCAGAACGCGCACTGGCGCCCCGAGCACTACTACGCCCCGGGAACCACCGTCACCGCCGAGGCCAAGATCTACGGAATCGCGTTGGGTGACGGCCTGTTCGGGCAGGACGACACGCGGGTGTCGTTCCGGATCGGCGACGCGCACGTATCGATCGCCGACGACGCCACCCACCAGGTCAGCGTATTCAACAACGGGGCGCTGGTGCGCACCATGCCGACCTCGATGGGGATGGGCGGCACCGAAGACGTCGCCGGCCACACCATCTCGTTGTGGACCCCGCCGGGCGTCTACACCGTGCTCGGCAAGGGCAACCCGGTGGTGATGGACTCCTCGACGTTCGGGTTGCCCAAGAATTCGCGCCTCGGGTATCGCGAGACCATCAACTGGGCCACCAAGATCAGCACCGACGGCATCTACCTGCACGAGCTCGATGCGACGGTGTGGGCGCAGGGCCATCGGGACACCTCCCACGGGTGCCTGAACCTCAACGCCGACAACGCGAAGTGGTTCTACGACTTCTCGGTGCCGGGTGACGTGGTCGAGGTCCGCAACAGCGGCGGACCGCCGTTGACGCTTGCGCAAAATGGCGACTGGACGCTGAACTGGGACCAGTGGCGCAAGGGCAGCGCCCTGCAGCCGGCCTCCTAGACCCGGCTGTCGAATTGCGCTCGGGCACAACGCCCGTCGCCCACCGCTGGGCGTGTTGGCGGCCAACGTTCACCGGCTATTCGGCGACACTCCTTTTGTAAAGTCTTGACTGATTCAAAATTAGAGAGTGATATGGACCACGTGTCCTCATCGGCGAGTTACGCGGACCGGCTGCGGATGGCCGACCTGCGGGTGACCCGGCCGAGGCTCGCCGTGCTCGAGGTCGTGCACGCCAACCCGCATGCCGACACCGACACGATCTTCACCGCGGTGCGCGACGATCTGCCCGACGTGTCGCGCCAGGCGGTCTACGACGTGCTCAGCGCCCTGACGGCCGTGGGCCTGGTTCGCCGGATCCAGCCGCTGGGGATGGTCGCCCGCTACGAGGCGCGAGTCGGCGACAACCACCACCACGTCGTGTGCCGCTCCTGCGGGGTCATCGCCGACGTGGACTGTGCGGTCGGTGAGGCGCCGTGCCTGACACCCTCGGACGACAACCACGCTTTGGAGGGTTTCGTCCTCGACGAGGCCGAAGTCATCTACTGGGGCATGTGCCCCGCTTGCTCGACAGCAGATTCTTGATCACTCCGGTGATCACAGCCCGATTCACCTAACCCCGAAAGGAATGTTGTGTCCGAGAGCGAAAACCCGGTAATCCCCGCGCCCGAGCCCAAAGCCCATGCGCCCCTGACGATCCGGGACTGGTGGCCCGACCAGATCGACGTGTCGACGCTGCACCCGCACTCGCCGCAGGCCAACCCGCTCGGCGACGACTTCGACTACGCCGCGGAGTTCGCCAAGCTCGATCCCGAGGAGCTCAAGAGGGACGTCATCGCGGTGATGACGAACTCGCAGGACTGGTGGCCGGCCGACTACGGCCACTACGGCGGCCTCTTCATCCGGATGAGCTGGCACGCCGCGGGCACCTACCGCATCTTCGACGGGCGCGGCGGCGGCGGCCAGGGCATGCAGCGCTTCGCGCCGCTCAACAGCTGGCCGGACAACGTGAGCCTGGACAAGGCCCGCCGGCTGCTGTGGCCGGTCAAGAAGAAGTACGGCAACAAGATCTCCTGGGCGGACCTGATCATCTTCGCGGGCAACTGTGCGCTGGAGTCGATGGGATTCAAGACCTTCGGCTTCGCGTTCGGCCGCGAGGACGTCTGGGAGCCCGAGGAGATCCTGTGGGGCGAAGAGGACACCTGGTTGGGCACCGACAAGCGCTACTCCGGCAAGCGTGACCTCGCACAGCCCTACGGCGCGACCACCATGGGCCTGATCTATGTGAACCCCGAAGGCCCTGAGGGCAAGCCCGATCCCATCGCCGCCGCGATCGACATCCGCGAGACGTTCGGCCGGATGGCGATGAACGACGAGGAGACCGCCGCGCTGATCGTCGGCGGGCACAGCTTCGGCAAGACGCACGGCGCCGGCAGCGGCGACCTGGTCGGGCCCGAGCCGGAGGCCGCCCCGATCGAGCAGCAGGGGCTGGGCTGGAAAAGCTCGCACGGCACCGGCGTGGGCAAGGACGCCATCACCAGCGGTCTGGAGGTGGTGTGGACGCCCACGCCGACCAAGTGGGACAACACCTTCCTGGAGACCCTGTACGGCTACGAGTGGGAGCTGACCAAGAGCCCCGGCGATGCCTGGCAGTTCGTCGCGAAGGACGGCGCCGGTGCGGGCACCATCCCCGACCCGTTCGGCGGCCCGGGCCGCGCCCCGACGATGCTGGTCACCGACATCTCGATGCGCGAGTCCCCGATCTATCGGGACATCACGCGGCGCTGGTTGGACCACCCCGACGAGTTGACCGAGGCGTTCGCCAAGGCCTGGTACAAGCTGCTGCACCGCGACATGGGGCCGATCAGTCGCTATCTGGGGCCGTGGGTTCCCGAGCCGCAGCTGTGGCAGGACCCGGTTCCGGCCGTCGACCACGAACTGGTCGACGACAACGACGTCGCCGCGCTGAAGAAGAAGGTGCTCGACTCCGGCCTGTCGGTTCCGCAGCTGGTCAAGACCGCCTGGTCCGCGGCGTCCAGCTTCCGGCGCACCGACAAGCGCGGCGGCGCCAACGGGGCGCGGCTGCGCCTCGAGCCGCAGCGCAGCTGGGAGGTCAACGAGCCCTCCGAGCTGGACAAGGTGTTGCCCGCGCTGGAAAAGATCCAGCAGGACTTCAACGCGTCGGCGTCTGGCGGAAAGAAGATCTCGCTGGCCGACCTGATCGTGCTGGCCGGATCCGCCGCGGTCGAGAAGGCGGCCAAGGACGCCGGCTACGAGATCTCGGTGCACTTCGCGCCGGGGCGCACCGACGCCTCTCAGGAGAACACCGACGTCGAGTCGTTCGCGGTTCTCGAACCGCGGGCCGACGGGTTCCGCAACTACATCCGCGCCGGCGAGAAGGCCCCGCTGGAGCAGTTGCTGCACGAGCGGGCCTATTTGCTGGGCGTGACCGGTCCGGAGATGACGGTGCTCGTCGGGGGTCTGCGCGCGCTCAATGCCAACCACGGCGGCAGCAAGCACGGCGTGTTCACCGACCGGCCCGGTGTCCTGACGAACGACTTCTTCGTCAACCTGGTCGACATGGACAACGCGTGGAAGACGTCCGAGTCGGCGGAGAACGTCTACGAGGTGGTCGACCGCAAGTCGGGCCGGCTGAAGTGGACGGCCACCGCCAACGACCTGGTCTTCGGGTCGAACTCGGTGCTGCGTGCGCTGGCCGAGGTCTATGCCCAGGACGACAACGAGGGCAAGTTCGTCGAGGACTTCGTCGCCGCCTGGGTCAAGGTCATGAACGCCGACCGGTTCGACCTCAAGTAACGCCCGGATAGACGCGACGCCCCGCGGGCCGCTGGTTCGCGGGGCGTCGTGCGTCAAGAGGTCGTTCCCGCGACACGTAAACGACGCACACGACGCGCCGCCGGCGGTCGCAGACGCTTATGTCTGGGTTCAGCGCGGGAAGTCCCACTGGCCGTAGTCGGGCGCGAGCACGTCGTCGATGTCCACGTTGATCCCGCCCAGCAGCGGACTCGGGTTGGACGGGCTGTTGACCACGGCCTGATAGAGCACCGCCGCCGGTTCGCGCTCCCCGTTCGACCACGACCTGGTTTGCCACGCCCACCGGTGCCCCGGCGTGCTGGAGTTCCCTATCACACCGTCGCGGATCGCCCACCCGCAGGCGCGGGCATGCCCATAGACGCCGGTGCGGCCCACGCCCAGCACCGAGTTGATGCCCCGAAACCACTGCACCGCAGGGCCGTTCCACGTGTTCTCGTCGATGTTGTCGTCGACGCTGAAGAAGATCGGGGCCGAGGCCGTCCCCCCTGCCGCGTTGTGCAATTGCAGGGCGGTGTGCGCATCGGCCACGCCGCCGTCGTACCCGCGGGTGAAATCCGACGGGTCGGGCCAGCCCGGTTTGCCGTACTGGAAGTTGCTGACGATCTGAAGGCCCGCCGCCCGCAGCGCGTCCGCGTACTGGCGGGTGATGGGCTTGGCCTCGAAGTTCGCGCCGGGCCGCGACTCGGACACGTAGTTGACCACGCCGCCGTAGCCCGCCGCCTTGATCTCGTCCGGCGCGATCCTTTTCTCGGCGAAATCGATCAGCCGCACGTCGGCGGCCCGCGCCACGTCGTCCGGCGCGGCCGCCGCGCCCAGGCCCAGGAGAACCGGTGCGGCGAATTTGAGGACGTCGCGCCGTGAGACCGATCGCACGGCGCGATGGTAACAAAGTCAGATTCGGTGCTCGGCCTGGATGAATTGCGCGGCTTTCGGCGTCGAAGTGGTCCCGGTCGCCGCGGTGCCCGCGCCCCCACACCAAGATCTGGCGGCACGCGAGGGCGAGGCGAAGGGTGCAACCAGCCGGCTCGCCTAGGCCGGAGCTGACCGAGAATCGGACACACTCACCTGTGGGTTTACTCGGTACGATCGCGTTGGGTAGCTCCCCCAGTGGAGGGTGATTCATGGCCCTGAGTTCGCGCCGGCCGGCCATTGGATGGATCACGGCGGCGTCGGTTGGTCTGGTGACCGCCGGATGTCTGGCGTCGTGTGGTGTTAACAGTGCGGGCCAGGGGCCCGCTTCCTCGAGCCCGGCTCAGCCGGCGAGTGCCGGCGCGGAGGTTCGCCTCGCGTGCGGAACGTATTGCCAGAGCGCCGGCGGAATCGGTGGCACCGGGGGCACCAGTCGGCCGGCAGTCACGATTGTGGCCCGCGGAACCGTCACCCTCGACGCGGATGGCCACGTACCCGTGACCTTGACATGCAATCTGCCGGTGCAGTGCAGGGGTGCGCTTATCGTTGACCTGAACTCGATCAACGACGGCAGTCGCGGCCGATCGGACCTTCTGGTGAACGCGGGCGCGACGTCGACGCTCGGTGTATTGCTGCCGGCACCGTCGGTCGCCTATCTCCGCTCCCATGGCCCGACCACACTCGAAGTGACCGCCGACAGCGGCCAATCGCCGGGGACCGCCCACTGGGATCCCTCCGCTGCGGGTGGGCCGTGGGTCGGCGGAATCACGCCGGTCGACGTCAGGGGTCTGACGGTGGTCGCCGCGTGACGACGTGAAGCAGTCCAGGTTCCGCCCCACCCGCCGCGGCATGCTCGTCGGAGCGGTCGCGACCGTCGACGCGGTCCTGGTGCTGGTTCTCTATGCGGCGGGGGTTTTGGACAATGTCGAGCGGCAGAGCGTCGACGAGCGATTCGCATGGCGGGGAACAAGATCGCCCGGTAACGACATCGTGATCGTGGGCATCGATCAGACCACGCTGCAGGCGATGGGCACCCGGCCACCGCTGCCACGTTCGGCTTATGCCGAGGTGCTCGATCGTGTGCGCGCGGCGTCGCCACGCGTCATCGGCATCGACACGCAGTTCTTCGGGCGGTCCGATCCCTCGGACGATAAGACCCTGCTGGACGCCATCTCCCGCGACGGACCCGTCGTCCTGGGCACCCTCGTGGGGTCCCAGGGGCCGATCAAGGTGCCGGCAGATGTGGCCGACGCGCCGGGAGCGGTGGCCGCGAGCGTGGCGATCGACAAGGACCCCGGCGGTGTGCTGCGCCGGATGGGGTACGCGCAGGAGCGGCTGCAAACGTTCGCCGTGCGCACCGCCGAGATGTATCGCCGACAGGCGGTGAACCCGGGCGACTTCCCCGGCGGCGAGGCCTGGATCGACTTTCGCGGGCCCCCGGGCACGTTCCCGCACTACTCGTTCTCCGACGTCTTGGCAGGCACGATCCCGCGGACCGCGTTCACCGGCAAGGCGGTGCTGATCGGTGTCACCCTTCCGGTCGGCGAGGATGTGTTCGTCACTTCGGTCTCTCCGATTCCGATGCCGGGGGTCGAGGTCCACGCCAACGCGCTGTGGACCGTCCTCGCCGGCTTCCCGCTCAAGTCGGCGGGGACGCCGGCGGACGTCGCGCTCGTCCTCGCCCTCATCCTGATCCCCGCGGCGCTCGGCGCTCGCAAACCGAGCCTGTACACGCTGGCGGGATCGGTTGTCCTGCTGGTCGCCTTCGTGTTCGGGGCGCAGCTCGCGTTCAACGCGGGCTGGATCGTCACGGTCGTCTACCCCATCGTCGGTCTGCTGGCCGCCACGGCGGGCATGGTCGCCGCCGACGCATATATGGAGCGGCGGCAGCGGAAGGCACTCGAACTGGCGCTCGGGGACCTCCTGCCGCCGCAGAACCCCCCCGCCTTCTTCATCAGCTACCGGCGCGGCCAGAACACCTGGCAGGCGCGGGACATCCGGCGAGAGCTCGCGCGACGCTATGGAGACACCAGCGTGTTCATGGACACGTCGTCGATCGAATACGGCGAAACCTTCCCCGACCAGATCGCCAGTGCGATCAGGGGCTGCAGCGTCATGCTCGTGCTGATCGGACCGCACTGGCTCGAGCCCGGCGCCGGCGCCCGGCGCGTCGACGATCCGAACGACTGGGTGCGCCGGGAGGTCGAGGCGGGCCTGCAACGCCGGGAAGCCGTGGTGATCCCGGTGCTCCTCGACGGCGCCGACGTCCCGGCCGCGGCGCTGTTGCCCGAACCGATCAAGGGCCTGGCGACTCGACACGCTGTCGCGATCACCGGCGACGACCTCGCCGCCGACATCGACAACCTGCTGCGGTCCGTGGAGCGGGGCCGTCGAAGAGCTGCCCATCGGGACAGCGATGCGTCCGCCGTCGCCCCACATCAGGGCTAGTTGTGGGGCCGTCCGGGCTCGTTGCGTCATTTAGGTCGGCGAACTATAGTCTGGACACATGTCCAGTTTGCTGTCGCGGGGTTCGGGAGTCCGTTGAGAGCGATGGATTGGGGGGCGGTCGCCCGCGTTCTTTCGTCGGCGGATAAGAGTTGAGTATGCGAATTGCCCTGCTGTCCTATCGCAGTAAGGACCATTGCGGCGGACAGGGCGTCTACGTGCGCCATCTCAGCCGTGGCCTGGTCGAGCTCGGCCACGACGTCGAGGTCTTCTCCGGCCAGCCCTATCCGGAGCTGCTCGATCCGCGGGTGCGGTTGACCAAGGTGCCCAGCCTGGATCTCTACCGCGAGCCCGACCCGTTCCGGGTGCCGCGCCCCAGCGAGATCCGCGACTCGATCGACCTGCTGGAACTCCTGACGGTGTGGACAGCGGGCTTCCCCGAACCGCGCACCTTCACCATGCGCGTCGCCCGGCTGCTGGCCGAACGGGCAAGCGATTTCGACCTGGTGCACGACAACCAGAGCCTGGGAACCGGTCTGCTGGCGATCGCCGACGCGGGCCTTCCGGTGGTGGCCACCGTGCACCATCCCATCACCCGGGACCGGGTGCTCGACGTGGCGGCCGCGCGGTGGTGGCGTAAACCCTTGGTGCACCGCTGGTATGGGTTTTCCAAGATGCAGGAGCAGGTGGCGCGCCGGATCCCGGACCTGTTGACGGTCTCGTCGTCGTCGGCCGCCGACATCGTCGCGGACTTCGGCGTCTCCCCCGAGCAACTCCACGTGGTGCCGTTGGGGGTGAACACCGAACTTTTCCAACCGGGTTCGCAGCCCCGCCAACCCGGCCGGGTCATCGCGATCGCCAGCGCCGACACCCCGCTCAAGGGCGTCCGCACGCTGCTGCACGCGGTGGCCAAGCTTCGCACGCGCCGAGACCTCGAGCTTCGGCTGGTGGCCAAGGTCGAACCCAACGGCCCCACCCACAAACTCATCGCCGAACTCGGCATCTCGGATATCGTCCACATCACCAGCGGACTCTCCGACGAGGCGCTCGCCGCCCTGTTCGCCTCGGCCGAGGTCGCCTGCATTCCCTCTCTCTACGAAGGGTTTTCGCTGCCGGCGGTGGAAGCCATGGCGAGCGGGACACCGATCGTGGCCAGCCGGGTCGGCGCCCTGCCCGAGGTGCTGGGCACCGACGGCGCCTGCGCCGAGCTGGTGCCGCCGGCCGACGTCGACGCGCTGACCAGCGCGCTGGGCGAGCTGCTCGACTCGCCGGAAAAGCGCCGCACCATGGGCAGGGCGGGCCGCGACCGCGCGGTCAGCGTGTTCAGCTGGGAGGCGGTGGCCGCCCAGACCGTGCGGGTCTACGAGCGGGCGATCGCGCGATGCTGACGGTCAACTTCGACCGGCTCGGCATCGGGCCGGGCACCACGATGATCGACGTCGGCTGCGGGGCGGGCCGGCACGCCTTCGAGGCCTACCGGCGCGGCGCCGACGTGGTCGCCTTCGACCGCGACGCGTCCGAATTGCGTTCCGTCGACACCATTCTGCGCGCGATGGCCGAGGCCGGAGAGGCGCCCGCGACGGCGTCGGCGAAGGTCGTCCTCGGCGATGCGCTGAGCCTGCCCTACCCCGACGAGACGTTCGACTGCGTCATCGCCTCCGAAATCCTCGAACACATCCCGCAGGACCGCGTCGCCGTCGCCGAAC
Source organism: Mycobacterium sp. E2699 (assembly GCF_001666745.1). Taxonomy (NCBI): domain Bacteria; kingdom Bacillati; phylum Actinomycetota; class Actinomycetes; order Mycobacteriales; family Mycobacteriaceae; genus Mycobacterium; species Mycobacterium sp. E2699. The sequence goes on from NZ_LZJH01000135.1 coordinate 33,575, forward strand.
TGGTCAGGGTGCTCAAAGTCGGTGGCACGCTCGCGGTCAGCGTCCCGCGCTGGCTTCCCGAGCGGGTGTGCTGGCTGCTGTCCGACGAATACCATGCCAACGAGGGCGGCCACGTGCGGATCTACCGGGCGAGCGAGCTGCGCGACAGGATCGCCGGCGGCGGAATGGAACTGATGCACGCCCATCACGCGCACGCGCTGCACTCCCCGTTCTGGTGGCTGAAATGTGCTGTGGGCGTGTCGAATCCCGAGCATCCCGCGGTGGCCGTGTACCACAAGCTGCTGGTGTGGGATCTGATGCGGCGACCCAAGGTAACCCAGCTGGCGGAGGCGCTGCTCAATCCGCTCGTCGGAAAGAGCGTCGTCATGTATTTCACCAAAAAGCCTGCGACGGAAAGTGAAGCGGCCCTGGGGTATTCAGTTGCATCGGGGTAGCGCGCCGGCCGTTCCGGGTGTTCTCACGCCCGAGCAATGCCGGCAAACCGCGCACTCGATAGCAGACGCCCAGGAGCCGTCGGGTGCCATTCCCTGGTTCGCCGGCGGGCATACCGACCCATGGGATCACGTGGAATGCGCGATGGCGCTCACGGCCGCGGGGCTGCTGGAGCCCGCGCGGGCCGCGTTCGAATGGAGCCGCCGCACCCAGCGGCCCGACGGTTCCTGGCCGATGCAAACGCGCGCCGGGGTCGTCGAAGATCCCAACAGCGACAGCAACTTCTGCGCATACATCGCCACCGGCGTGTGGCATCACGTCCTGATCACCGGCGACAAGTCGTTCGCGGCCCGGATGTGGCCGGTGGTGCACAAGGCGATCGATTTCGTCATCGACTTACAGTTCGGCTACGGCGAAATCGCCTGGGCGCAAAGCGATGACGGGCCGCTGCCGGAAGCCCTGCTGACCGGCTGCGCCAGCGTGTTCCACAGCATCCGCTGCGCGCTGGCGCTGGCGGCTCTGGTCTCCGAACCGCAGCCGGAGTGGGAACTGGCGCTGGGGCGCCTCGGCCACGCGATCGCCGCGCATCCGGAGGCGTTCACCGAAAAGGACCGCTACTCGATGGACTGGTACTACCCCATCCTCGGCGGTGCCCTGCGCGGGCCGGCGGCCGCCGCGCGCATCAAGGAGCGCTGGGACGACTTCGTGGTGGGCGGCCTCGGCATTCGCTGCGTCGGCGACCGGCCGTGGGTCACCGGCGCCGAAACCTGCGAACTGGTGCTGGCACTCGACGCCATCGGCCACCGTTCGGCCGCGCATCGGCAGTTCGCCGCGATGCAGCACCTGCGCGAGCAGGACGGGTCCTATTGGACGGGCCTGGTTTTCGCCGACGGTAAGCGCTGGCCCGAGGAACGCACCACCTGGACCGGGGCGGCGATGATCCTGGCCGCCGACGCGCTGTCGGACACCACCGCCGGAAGTGGGGTTTTCCGGGGGAACGGGCTGCCGATGGGGCTGCAGACCGACTTCGACTGCGAATGCGTGGTCAGCGGTCCGGGGTGGTGATGGGATCACCCGCCCACCCGCCGGTGCGTTCGAGCACCCGCAGTGACCCGGTGGCCGAAACCTCGCGGAACTGACCGGAATCCAGCGCGCGGCGATAGATGTGGTACGGCGGGCGCCCGCCGTCGCGCGGGTCCGGGAACACGTCGTGGATGAGCAGCGCCCCGCCGGCCTCCACCCACCGCGCCCAGCCGTCGAAGTCCTCCGTCGCGGCCTTCTCCGAGTGGCCGCCGTCGATGAACAAGAACCGCAGCGGTGTCCGCCAGCCGCGCGCCACCACCGGTGACTTGCCCACGACGGCCACGACGTGGTCGTCGAGGCCCGCGGCGTCGAGCGTGCGACGAAACGTGGGCAGCGTGTCGAACAGCCCGGTGACGTCGTCGACCAACGAGGCGTCGTGGTACTCCCAGCCGGGCTGGTGTTCCTCCGAGCCGTGGTGATGGTCGATCGTGTAGAGCACACCGCCGGTGTGTTGCGCGGCAGCGCCGAGCAACAGCGTGGATTTGCCGCAGTAGGTGCCGATCTCGACGCCGACGCCGCCGTTGAGGTACCGCAGCGCGGCGTCGTAGAGCGTGCGCCCCTCGTCGGGCGGCATGAAACCTTGCACCCGCTCGGCCATCGCGAACAGGCGCTCGGTGGAACTGACGTCGGCGCGGCTCATCAGCCGAACCTATCGGTCGGCCTCAGCGGCCATTCGGGGTGGTCAATGGCGAGCGGCCCGGTCGCGATCGCTTTACCATCGTGCTGTGCGCGTGTCCGCCCGCAAATGGGTTGATGCCGGCTTGGCGGTGGTAGTGATCGCAGCCGGGCTGACAACGCTGCCGTCCACGATGCCGCGCGCCGCCGCGGCGAGCTGTCCCCCGGTGCAGGTCGTCTTCGCCCGCGGCCGATACGAATCGCCGGGTGTAGGGGCGCTCGGCAACGCGTTCATCAGCTCGCTGCGCTCCAAGGTGTCGAAGAACATCGGCGTCTACGCCGTCAATTACCCCGCCGACACGCAGATCGACATCGGCGCCAACGACATGAGCCGCCACATCCAGAGCATGGCCAACGACTGTCCCAACACCCGCCTGGTGCTGGGCGGGTACTCGCTCGGCGCGGCGGTCACCGACGTGGTGCTCGCGGCGCCCATCAGCGCGTTCGGATTCGACAGCCCCCTGCCGCCGGGGATCGATCAGCACATCGCCGCCGTCGCGCTGTTCGGCAACGGAAGCCAGTGGGTGGGTCCGATCACCAACTTCAACCCGATCTACAACGACCGGACGATCGAGTTGTGCCACGGTGCGGATCCCATCTGCAACCCGGCCGACCCGAACACCTGGAAAGAGAACTGGCCGCAGCACCTCGCCGGCGCCTACATCGATGCGGGCATGGCCAACCAGGCCGCCGACTTCGTCGCCGGCAAGCTCTAACCGACCAATTGGGCGGCCAGCTCCTCGAGCGCGATGCCGCGCTGGGCCGCGAGCGAGGCGAGCACGTCGCCGGCGTGACTCGGTTCGACGCCATAGCGGTCCGAAAGCAGTCGGGCCGCGGCGGCGACGGTGGCCGACGGGTCGACCCGGTCCGGGGTCCGCCGGGCGCTGGCGCGCTTGGCTTTGGCGGCCGCGGCCTGATGGACCTCGTCCGCTATCAAAGGCAGCACCGTCTCGTCGTACCACCGCAGCCAGCGACCGCACTGGCCGGCCAGCATCCGGACATGCCGCAGGTCGGCCTCGCCCGGGACGGCATCGCGGCGCCGTTGATGGGTCGACACGATGCCCAGGACCTTCCCGTCGCCGTCGACGATAGGGGTGGACACGCATGAGCGGACGTCGTTCGCCTGCAATATCTCCCGGGCGGATTCGCTGAACAACGGCGAGCTGTCCACGTCGGCGACCACCACTTGCCGGGCATCGACGAACGCGCGCCCACACGGCGTTCCATGTTCGTCGAGGTAGCTGAAGGCGTCGACGAACTCCTGACCGAAACCCCGCTTGCCTTCGATCTGCAGCCCACCGTGCAGGGGATCGCGCAGCTGAACGGTCGCCCGCTCGGCGCCGCAGCGGGTGAGCGCGGCGTGCATCAACTCCGCGAGCACCTCGCTGCGGTTCGAGCACGCGCGGCCCCCGATCGTGAATGGCAACGGCGGGGGCGGGCCCGTGGGCCGCGTTCGCCCGTCGCCTCCGGGCGACAGCAACTCGGAGGCGACGGCGCGCAGCTTCGCGTTGCGACGCTGCGAGACGTCCCGCAATACCTCGAAGGCCGCCTGCTCATCCAGCCCATAGCGGTGCTGAAGTGCCGCGATGGCGAGACGGATAGTCGTGCGCGACAGCCTGGCCCCCAGCGGCAGGATGGCTGTCTTGGGTGCGTCGCCGGTTGTGAGAGCCATCGGGTCCCCCTCGCCCCGCACGGAGCGTGTCAATGAACACCCGGGGGACCGACTGCTTGATCAACCCAGAACTGGCTGGACCATACACCATGGTCACCGTGTCGTTGGTGGTTTTTCCGGTTCCCGGCCGTCGGGCCTGCGGCGATCTCAGGATTCGTACGTGACCTGATACCAGTGGCGCACCGGCTTGTGGCCGGCGTCGGCCTGACCGGTGTCCGTCGCGCTCACCACGTTGACATCCGTCACGCCGGGATTGTGCGCCTCGATGTAGCGCTCCAGTTCGCGCAGAAGTGCACTGTGCGGTTGGGCCGGGTTGGCGAGCGCCTTCGTCCTGCGTGTTTCTGCCACGCGCAGGATTATCCCCCGGCATCGGCGTTCTCGCAGCGTTCGTTAATTGCCCGTCTGGGACGCGATTCCGTTATTGGTGATCGGGGACGCTCGGCGGCGAAATGCCGGATACCGCAAAAGGTGCGGCGGCGTTGTTTATCGCGATGTGGCGTCGGCGGCTTCAGGCCGGGGTATCGCCGTTCGAGTAGAGCTTGAAGTCGCGGACGCCCGGCACGGCCCTGCCGCCGGCGGCGGCGCGTCGGGCCAGGGACGACGGATGGCGACGCATTGCCGCCCGGCGCTCTCGTTCTTGCCGCCGAGCCGCGATCCACGCCGGATGGGATTGAAGGAAAATAACCGTCGCCCCCGGTGCATCCGTCACGATTTCCATCTCCTCCCGAGCGACCTGCAAAACCTACCAACAGTGGTTATCGGTTCGTGATTCCAGAATGCCCTGGGGATCCTGAGACCAAACCACGCGCCAACGTGAGAATTGGCCATGAATTTTGGCGCAATCCAAAACCACTACCCGCCGCCGTCCACTTTCCGCCGGCCGCGATCCACACCCTGACGACGGCCACCGACAGGTTTCCCGTTTCGCGCCCGGAGGGCGCCGGCTGCTATCGTGCCTTGCTTATGCCGGAGATCGACCGCCGCCGCATGATGCTGACTGTCGGGATCGGGGTGCTGGCAGCCACGCTGCCGGTCGCCGAGGCCCGCGCCTACCCACGCCGACGAGAGCCCGAGGTTCCGCCGCCCGCCGCGCCCAGCGGCCAGCCCGCAAGCTACATCTTCTCCGACGAATTCGACGGCCCGGCCGGCTCGGCCCCCGATGCGTCGAAGTGGGCGGTGGCCAAGGCCCGGGAGACGATCAAGGACCCGACATATTGGGAGCAGCCCGACCACATCGGGCAGTACCGCGACGATCGCCGCAATGTCTTTCTCGACGGCAACTCCAACCTGGTGCTGCGTGCGGCGAAAGATGGTCCCACCTACTACAGCGGCAAGGTGCAAAGCCTGTGGCGTGGCGGTGTGGGCCACACCTGGGAGGCCCGGATCAAGCTCAATTGCCTGACCGCCGGCGCCTGGCCCGCGTATTGGCTCGGCAACGACGACCAGGGCGAGATCGACGTCATGGAGTGGTACGGCAACGGCAACTGGCCCTCGGCCACCACCGTGCACGCCAAAGCCAACGGCGGCGAGTGGAAGACCCACAACATCGCGGTGGACAGCGCCTGGCACACCTGGCGCACCCAGTGGGACGCCGCAGGCATCCGGTTCTGGAAGGACTACACCGACGGGGCCCAGCCGTACTTCGACGTGCCGGCGAGCTCGCTTCCGGATTGGCCCTTCAACGGCCCCGGCTACACCGTTTTCCCGGTCTTCAATCTCGCGGTCGCCGGGTCGGGCGGAGCGGATCCGGGGCCGGGCACGTACCCCGCCGACATGCTCGTCGACTGGATCCGGGTCTGGTAGCCGGTCGGCACTCAGCCGAAGTCGAGCAGGGTGTAGGCCCCGCGGAATGGCTTCGTAGGGCCGAACCGCCAGAACGCGGGGAACAAGGTCCCGAAGAACACTCCCCGGCCTTTCGGCATCGGGATGTCGTGCACTGCCCGCACTCCCGGCATGGTGTTCGCCAGGTCGGCCAGTTGACGCACCGAGAGGCTGAAGGGCATCGGCGGCACCCGGTAGCGCCGGGACGACAGCAAACCTCGCGGTGCAAGCCTCTTGACGAAGGTCGGCGGCAGGTCGAAGAACATCTGGCCACCGGGAAACCGTTCGGCGCATTGGGCGATCAGTCCCATGGCCTCGTGCGGTTGCAGGTACATCAGCAGACCCTCCGCGGTGATGAACACGCCCTCGCTGCTGTCGATCCTGGGTATCCAGCTGTAGTCGAGCGCCGACTGCGCCAGTTCGGTGATCCGCGGGGAACGCGGCAGCAAGCGCTGTCGAAGTTGGATAACGGGCGGCAAATCTATTGACACCCAACGGAACTGGGCGTGCGGCAGCGCGTTGTCCAGGCGCCAGAAGCTGGTTTGGAGACCTTCGGCGAGTGCGACGACCGTTGCCTGGGGGCGCTTGCGGAGATAGCGGATTGCGCACCCGTCGACGGCCAACGAGCGCAACGCCATCTCCTGGCCTTTGCGTCCGAATTTCTCGAAATCGAAGTCGATCGCCTCGACGAGCTCGATCGCCATCGGGTCGTCGATGATCGGGTCCGGGCGGGCCGCCTGGTGGGCCCTGCCGTGGAGCGTCAACAGCGCGGTTTCCGAGACGCCCGTCAGCATCCTGGCGTCGAGCTTGTCGTCGGCTCGACTCATTCCGGCGTCATCGCCGAAAACAGGTCGTTCCATCGCACCTCCTGAACTGTCCGGTCCGGGTGGCCGGCGGGCGGGTCAGTGGGTAAGCAGCGCCGTCGCGCTCCAGACCCTGCCGCCCGGGTGACGCGGGTCCGGCTCGGGCAGCCAGAGCATCGGGCGCATCCACAGCGGCAGGCGGCGGAACCGGTGGGCGGCGAGATAGAGCGCTTGCACGTCCACCGCGCGCCAGCCGAGGGCTTCGAAGAAGGCCACTCCGTTCCGGGGCGCGAACTTGAACGGCGCGTTCTGCAGCATGCCGGCCATTGTCTTGTTCATCTTGTCCTTCAGGCCGGGACCGGCGAAGTCGAGCATCCACCAAGCGATCTCGGGTCGGGTGAATGCCGCCGACAGCCCGACGACGTCGCTGTCGTCCAGGTACATCAGCAGGCCTTCGGTCAGCACCAGCGCTTTGCGTGCGCCGGCCAGCGCCTCGTCGAGGAAAGCGGCCCGGGCCGCGCCGTCGGCGAGGTCGACGGCCGTCCGCGTCAACCGGCATCGCGGCGCTTGGTCGGCCAGCAGCTGCGTCTTCTCCTCGAGCAACTTCGGCAGATCCGCCTCCACCCACGTCAGTTCGGCCGGTAGGGCCAAACGGTAGGGCCGGGTGTCCAAACCGGCGGCCAGGTTCAGGACGCGGTCACACCCGTCCGCGATCGCTGCGGCGATGGTGTCGTCGATGATCTTGGTGCGTGCGACGAGCCACCAACCGCTGCGCGTCGATCGCGGCGCCTTGGCGACGATCTCCCGGCCGTGTTCACCCGCGAGACGCTCGGCGAGTGGGTCGGCGAAAAGCGCGTCGGGGCGGGCAGATTCGGTCGCCCGGTGCAGCGCCGTCCACCGGGCCGTGTCCGAGACGTGAGTGATCGAGGTCATGGGCCTGACATTAGTAGTTGCGAATTGGCGACACAGGGGAAGCTGCCCCGCTGCCCGCGAGGTGCTGCGCGAGTCGCTCGGGGCCGACGAACACCTACAGGAAGTTGGCGCGCCGAGGCACTTCGAACTCAACCCCGGCCTATTGACCGGCCTTGGGTCCGGCGAACCACGCCTCCGTCACGGTCCGGGTCTGCGGCGGCGGCAGGACGGCGTCGGGCGCGCCGATCTGGCCGACCTTGACCGTCCAGGCAGGAGACGAGCGGTCGATGCAACTGCCGGCGCCCTGGCTGGGCAGCCACAGCACCGCGGTATTGCCGCCGCCCCCGGGACCGCACCCGTAAACCGCGACATACCCGTCGGCGCGGCCACCCCAGGCGCCGCCGTTGCGGAACAGGCAGTGCGTGCCGTCGTCGAGCGCCAGCGCGAACGGGTCCGGGGTGGCGGTCGCCGTCACGGGCGGGAGCGGACCGCTGTATGTGACGCGATGCATGCTCTTGTCCCAAGGATTGTCCACGCACAGAAGCGATCCGGGCGTCGACGGCCAACAGGTGCCGGCGCCGGCCGCCGTCGGCGAGCAGTAGTACACGTTGTCGGCCACCGCCGACGGGGACGGCGTCGTGCAGTCGCTGGCCTGGCCGACGTTGCCGGGTCCGGACGCCACTTTGTAACCGTTGATCGGTTCGCCACCGGGTCCGACCGCCACGACGGTGATCTGCCGGGTGGGTGGCGGGTCCGCGGCGGCCGACCCGGCCGGCGCCAACGCCGCCGCTGTCAGCACTGCCGGCCCGGCGACGGGGACCAAGATTCGCGACACCACGTTCATCGAGCCAATTTTGCGTCCGGCGAACGCGTTTTTGAAGGGCAGAGCGTCAATTCGACGCGGGTCCAGTACGGTGCGCTTATGCCCGATCGAAACCGCCGCTTCCTGCTCCGCGAACGCCCCACCGGGCGCATCGGCCCGCAGACCTTCGAGTTGAGCGAGGAGGCCATACCCGAGCTCGGCGACGGGGAGGCGCTCGTTCGCGTCGACTGGATCTCGCTCGACCCGACGAACCGGATGTGGATCAACGACACCCCGACGTATCTGCCGCCGGTTGGCATCGGCGAGGTCATGCGCGCGGCCGGCCTGGGCGAAGTCGTCGCGTCGAAGAGTCCGAACTATGCGGTCGGTCAGACCGTGCAGGGTCTGCTCGGCTGGCAGGAGTACGCAGTCGTCTCCCCCACCGCGTTCGTGATGCCCGTCGACGTCGCCGAGGGCATTTCGCCGAGCGCCTACCTGGGTGCGCTGGGATCGACCGGGCTGACCGCGTGGGTCGGCATCCGCGACATCGGGAAGCCGAAGCCGGGCGAGACGGTCGTGGTCTCGGCCGCGGCGGGCGCCGTCGGGTCGGTCGCCGGGCAGCTCGCCAAGGCCGCCGGCGCGCGTGTCGTCGGGATCGCCGGCGGACCCGAGAAGTGCGCCCTGCTCACCGACCAGCTCGGCCTCGACGCCGCCGTCGACCACCGCGCCGGCGACTGGGCGGCCCAGCTCGCCGCAGCCACCCCCAACGGCATCGACGTCGACTTCGAGAACGTCGGCGGCGACATCATGGACGCGGTGTTCGCGCGGCTGAATATTGGTGCGCGCGTTGCGCTTTGCGGTCTGATCTCCGGCTACAACGCGGCCGATCCGCCGCCGGGGCCGCGCGCGTTCGGCAACCTGCTCATCCAGCGCGCGACGGTGCAGGGCTTCATCGTGCTGGACCACCTCGGTCGCGCGCCGGAGGCGGCCAACGAGATCGCCGGCCTGATCGCCGCGGGCAAGCTCACGCCGCTCGAGACGGTCGTCGAGGGCTTCGAGCAGTTGCCCACGGCCATCAACATGCTGTTCGACGGCAAGAACGTCGGCAAACTCGTGGTCAAAACGGATCCCCGCTGACGGGGGCGCCGCACGTGTTGAATGAAGTCAGCGGTCCCCAGGCCGCCGACGACGTCGGACAACTGCGGCGGGGCCTGGCGAATCGGCACCTCCAGCTGATCGCGATCGGCGGCGCGATCGGCACCGGTCTGTTCATGGGATCCGGGCGGACCATCTCCCACGCCGGTCCGGCGGTGTTGCTGGTGTACGGCATCATCGGCTTCTTCGTGTTCTTCGTGCTGCGCGCGATGGGCGAGTTGCTGTTGTCGAACCTCAAGTACAAGTCGTTCGTCGACTTCGCGGCCGACCTGCTGGGCCCCGCCGCGGGCTTTTTCGTCGGCTGGTCGTACTGGTTCGCCTGGATCGTCACGGGGATCGCGGAAATCGTCGCGATCGCCGGCTATTCCAGGTTCTGGTGGCCCGACGTGCCGCTGTGGCTGCCGGCGCTGGTGACGGGCTGCCTGATCCTTGCGTTCAACCTCTTCAACGTCCGCAACTTCGGGGAGATGGAATTCTGGTTCGCCCTGATCAAGGTCACCGCGATCGGGTGCCTCATCGTGGTGGGCGCCGTGCTGGTGGCGACGGATTTCGTTTCGCCGCAAGGGCATCGGGCGGGGGTGGAGAACCTCTGGAACGACGGCGGCTTCTTCGCGACGGGGTTCATGGGCCTGGTCGGCGGGTTCCAGATCGCGTTCTTCGCGTTCGTGGGCGTGGAACTCGTCGGCACCGCGGCGGCCGAGACGACGAACCCGCGCCACACCCTGCCCCGGGCGATCAACGCCGTCCCGCTACGGGTCGCGATCTTCTATATCGGTGCGCTGCTGGCGATCCTGACCGTCGTCCCCTGGCGGCACATCGCCGGCGGCGAGTCGCCGTTCGTCACGATGTTCTCCCTGGCGGGCCTTGCCGCCGCGGCGTCGATCGTCAACTTCGTGGTGACCACCGCGGCCGCCTCCTCGGCCAACTCCGGCGTCTTCTCCACCGGCCGCATGCTTTTCGGTCTTGCCGACAAGGGAAGCGCCCCGGCCCCGTTTCGTCGGCTCAACCGCGGCGGCGTGCCGGCGGTCGCGCTCTTTGTCACTGCGACGCTGCTGCTGACATCCATTCCCCTGCTCTACGTCGGCGGTTCCGTCATGGATGCCTTCACGCTGGTGACGACCGTTGCCTCCCTGCTGTTCATGTTCGTGTGGGCGATGATCGTCGTCAGCTACCTCGTCTACCGGCGCCGCCACGCGCAACGCCACGCCGACTCGTCCTACAAGATGCCCGCCGGCCCGGTGATGTGCTGGGCCATCCTCGGATTCTTCGCGTTCGTCGTCTGGACGCTGTGCACCGAACCCGAGACCGCAATCGCCCTGGCGTGGTTTCCGTTGTGGTTCGTGGTCCTGGCAGCCGGTTGGCTCGTCGTGCGGCGCCGGCCCGGCCGCGCCGAGCGGTATCGCCAATTCCGGGACGAGCTCAACCAGGCCGCCTGACCCGCTCGCGGCCCGGCGTTGTTGGGATCGGTAGCCGATCCGGCGTTCTGTACTTACCGCAACGACGACGCCAACCAGGCGGCGCCACCCGAAAGGAAGTCAGACAGATGAAGCTCGTACCCGCCAGCCTCGAAGAGCAGATCAACCGCGTCGACCGTCAGCGCGCCCTGTACATCGGGATCGCCAACGCGTTGGTCGCCGTCTGGAGCCTCTACCGCGTGATCTGGGGGTTTTACCTCGCAATGACGTTCAGCTGGGTCACCGGCGCCATGATTCCCCAGGTGCTGCTGTGGGGCGTGATCGGCGTCATCACGGGGGTCGTGGCCTTCGGGTTCCTGACCCGCTACTTCAAGGGGTCGTGAACGCTGCACTGGAAAGTCCCGAATCCCCTTGGGGTTCGGGACTTTTCCCGTTCGGCGGGTCAGCGCAGCTGCTGGATGCGGATGAGATTGCCCGCCGGGTCGCGCACGGCGCAGTCGCGAAGGCCGTACGGCTGCTCGGTCGGTTCCTGGACGATGTCGGCGTCGGCCGCTTGCAGGCGCTCGAAGGCGCCGTCGAGGTCCTTGGTGGCCAGCAGCAGCATCGCGTAGGTGCCCTTGGCCATCATCTCGGCGATGGTGCGGCGCTCGTCGTCGGTGATGCCGGGATTGGCCGCCGGCGGGTTCAGCACGATGGACGTACCGGGCTGGCTTGGCGGGCCGACGGTGATCCAGCGCATCTTGCCCTGTCCGACGTCGAGGCGGACCTCGAAGCCGAGCGTGTCGCGGTAGAAAGCGAGCGACGCGTCCGGGTCGTCGTGCGGGAGGAAGCTCGAGTGAATCGTGATGTCCATGGCCTCAGGCTAGGTGCGGCCCGGTGGCGGACGCTTCTCGATTCCTGATCGGTCGGGTCACCTGCTTGGCGACGCACGGCGGTATGCCCGCCGTCGCGTCGGCCGCATGCCTGCGAAACAGGCTGGGCGGCATGCCGACCAGCTCGGTGAACCGCGTGCTGAAGGTGCCAAGGGATGAGCAGCCGACCGCGAAGCAGACCTCGGTGACGCTCATGTCGCCGCGACGCAGCAGCGCCATCGCGCGCTCGATGCGCCTCGTCATCAGGTAGGAGTACGGCGATTCGCCGTACGCGCGGCGGAATTCACGGCTGAGGTGCCCGGCGGACATGTGCACCCCGCGGGCGAGCGCCTCGACGTCCAGCGGCTGCGCGTAATCCCGGTCGATGTGGTCGCGGACCCGGCGCAGCAGCGCCAGGTCGCGCAGGCGCTGCTCGGCGGAGCTTGCGGTCACGTTTGCCATGCTGCCACCAGGACCGGCGGCGCCGAAACGTAAGCCATTGCGAAGCGCGTCGGCGTTTCTTCGCAACTGGTTATGTGTCGCGAAAGCGCCTACGGGATCCTCGCGTCGCGCCAGGCCAGCGGGTTGAGGTTGCGATAAGGGTCGGTGGCGCGCAGCGCGCGCAGGTCCGTCAGGATTTGCTCGAGCGCCCGTTTGGTTTTTTCCTTGACGACGTCCACCCAGTGCTGCACGCCCAATCCCGGCGGCCTGCTCGTGTCGATCGGCGAACCGAAGCGCAGATACATGCGCTGCGGTCGCGGAATCAGCGTCGGCCCGATCCCCCGCAGCAACGGCATCCCCATGTCCGGGCGCAGGTTCAGCCTGCGGCCCAAGGCCTCGCTGAGCCTTCCGTAAGCGCCGTCGCGGGTGGTCCAGCTGCGGTAGACGTCGTCGCCGCCGACGAGGCCGGCCGGCACGATCGGGTAGCCGTTTTCCACCGACAGGCGCGCGAAGCCCCTGCGTCCCTGCCAACGCAACCGGTACTCCTCGCCCTTGAACTTCGCGATCTCGCGCCCGCCCCCGGGGAAAACCAGGATGGTTTCGTCGTTACGCATGAGCTCCCGCGCGGTCTCCGGTGCGCCGACCACCGCGCCGTACGCGGCGATCAGGTCGGCGGGTAGCCCTCGCATCCGTCCGAAGCCCCGTTCGGCCAGCGGGCGCACCCGGGTTCCGATCGCGCGCCGCACGGTGTCGGAGATCAGGAAGACCTCAGAGCCGAACTGAGTGTGGTTGCCCACCAACAGGAATCGCCCGTCGTCGGGGAGGTTTTCGATGCCGTCGACATAGGGTCGGCCGAGGTTCAGCACGGGTCGCAGCCGGTCGGTCACGGTGTCCAGAACGCGACTCAAGGCCTGCACCCGCGGGCTCGGTTCGGTGATCGCCGCGAGATCAGCCACGGTCGCGCCCTTGCGGGCGGGAGAACACCACGGTGAGCACGGGCGGGCCGAGCCGGGTCGGGCTGGACAGCGTCTCGACCATCATGTCCGGATCGGCGGCGCGCCCAAGGGCTTTCAGTGCCGACGGGCTGTAGGCGCGCAGCGCGCTGATGAACCCGTCGTGCAGGCCCGGCTGAATCCACGACCACGGCACCAGCGCCAGGTGCACCGGCAGGGCGAAGACCGGAAACAGCATCGTCGCCAACGGGTGCCGCCGTTTGAGGTCGATCACCAGAAACCGCTTGCCGACGCGGGTGGCCTCGGCGATGGCGCGACAGGCCACCACCGGCGGGAGGTGATGGAACGCGAGTGCGAACACGACGAGGTCGTAGCTGTCGTCGGCGGCGTCGATCGCCGTGGCGTCGACCACCTGGGTGCGAGCCCGCGGGTGGTTGCCTAACTCCCCCGCCGCGATGTTGGCGACCGAGTTCGGGTTCACGTCGCTGACGGTGACCGTCGCGGTCGGATGAAGCCCGAGGATTTGCGCCGAGAGCTTTCCGTGCCCGGCGCCGAGCTCCAGGATGCGCGGATTGGGGATGTCGGCGACGACGTCGAGCGCCGTCCGGGCGTACCTCTCATGCTGACCGGTCAGGGTGCCGAGCCGATCCAGCATGCCGATGACCTTCTGTTTGACCTCGTCCGCAACGTCGTCGCGGTCGAGGTACTCCAGCGCATCCGTCTCGAATCGACGGTCCAACCACGACGCGTCGGGACCGCCCCTGGGCATCGTCGCAATGGCCCGGTCGAGAGCGCCGGTTATAGCCATCAGGTCGTCTCCTTTTCATCCGCCACGGCGCCTGCCGCGTGAGACCACTATAACAAACGAACTAGTTCGTCTGACTATGATGTTCCTCATGAGAACGAAGACCGAGCTCCGCGGCGAGATACTCGCCTCCGCCCGCGCGGAGTTCGCTCAATACGGCCTGGCCGGGGCGCGCATCGACCGCATCGCGCGCAGCGCCAACGCGAGCAAGGAAAGGTTGTACGCGCATTTCGGCGACAAGGAGACCCTCTTCCGCGACGTGGTCGCCGCCGATGGCGCGGAGTTCTTCCGCGCCGTCGAGCTGCGCCCCGATGAGGTGCCCGAGTTCGTCGGCGGCATCTTCGATTTGGCGCAGAGCCGACCCGAACACATCCGGATGATCACGTGGGCGCAGTTGGAAGGGTTTCCGCTCGACAAGCCCGAGTTCGACGGCGAACACCCACCCGAGGCGGCCATCGCCGCGCTGCGGCAGGCGCAGGCCGACGGCCACGTCGATCCCGTATGGGAACCGGAGCAGCTGCTGGTGCTGCTGTTCGCGATCGGCCTGGGTTGGGCGCATTGGCCCGACCCCGCCGCCTTGACCACGGACGCCAAGGTTGTCGCCGCCCGCCGCGCCGCCGCCGTCGAAGCGGCGGCGCGCATCGTCAAACCCGTTGCGCGGTAAGGAGTTAGCCGACCAGCTCCGGGTGGAACTTCGCCGCCATGCGGCGCAACCCGTCCTGCCAGTCGACCGTCGTGCCGCCGATGAGCTCGTGCATCCGCGCCCCGTCGGTGGGGTTGCCCCGCAGCGCGTGGGCGTTCTCCTCGAAGATCGGCTCCTTGCCGACCAGCGAGCCGAGGTAGCCGCACCAGTCCTGGAGGCTGACCGCCTGGTCGCCGCACCAGTTGACCGTCGTCGCCGGAACCGCCGCGGCCTCGAGCAGCTTGGGCACGGTGGCGATGATGTCGTCCTCGTGGATCGGGTTGTACAGCGCGGGTCCGCCGGGCGGGACCGGGATCGGGATGCCGGCCAGCATCATCTCCATGTGGTAGTAGGGCCAGCCGCCGTTGTTGCCATAGGGCACGTTGAGGCGGGCGATGGTGGTCGGGACGTCGAGGATGCGCGCCATCGCCCGGGCGACGACCTCCCCGGCGATCTTGGAGATCGAATACGTGGGGAACAGGAACTTGTGGTTGTCGCCCAGGGCGGCCCCCTCGGCCCGGGCCTCGTCGCCGGGCGGGTCGTACACCGCCGCCGAGGAGCAGTGCAGGAAGGCCTTCGCGGCGCGGCAGTGGGCCATCAGCAGGCCGACCGACTCCGCGTTGGCGGCGAGGTCTTTGTCCCAATTCCCACTCTTGGCCACCGCCAGGTTGAGGACGTAGTCGAAGTCATCCGGCACACCGGTGAAGTCGCCGGCCGCCAGGTCGACCGCCTGGCACCGGATCCCGGCCTGCTCGAGGCCTTCTCGTGCGGCGGGATCGCTGAAACGCGCGATGCCCCACACCTCGTTGTCGGCCGCCAGCGCCAGGGCGATGGGGGTGGCAAGTTGACCGGTCGGACCGGTGATCAGGATCTTTGAGCCGCGCATGCGCTGATAGTAGGCGCTGCCACCCGCCCGCACCGCCGGATCCCCGTGCGGCTGGCGCGATCCCCGACTTTCGCGCATTGTGCTCACTCGCGCGGTACTGTCTTTCGCATGGCCGCCCGGGGTCGCATCGACTTGCGGCTCGCCACCCAGGTGATGCTGCTGCAGCTCGTCATCGTGACGCTCACGCTGATCGTCGCCTTCGGGATGTTCGCATGGTTCAACCGGCAGCGCCTGGACAGCCAATACCACGTCCACGCGCTGGATATCGCTCGTGTGGTGGCCTCGTCGCCGACCGTCATCAACAACATCGCCCGCTACGACGATCCCGCCCTGACGGCAAGCCCCGCACTGACCGCCGAGCTGGCGACCGGTCCGATCCAGAGCGTCGCGTCGCGTGTCGAGCAGCGCACGCATGTGCAGTTCGTGGTGATCGGTAGCACGCACGGCGTCAGGCTCGCGGATCCCGACCGCAAGAGGTTGGGAGCCCATATTCAAGCGGACATCGCCCAGCCGGTCGCCGGGCACGAGATGGTGTCGCACGACTCGACGGTTTTCGGGCGCGCGATCGTCGCCAAAGTCCCGGTGCTGGAACCCGTTTCGAACCGCGTTCTGGGCGTGGTCATCGTCGGAATCTCCACGAAGTCTTTCGATGATCAGTTCTCGAAGAACCTGCGAGTGCTGGCCGCCCTGGGAGGCGTGGCGCTCCTGATCGGCGGCGCCGGCTCGGCCGCGCTGGCCCGCCGCTGGCGAGGCCTGACGCTCGGGTTGCGGCCCGCCGAGATCACCGAACTCGTGCGCAGTCAGGCGGCGGTGCTGGAGGGCATCGGGGAGGGTGTGCTGGCGACCGACACGGCCGGGAAGACCACCTTCGTCAACGACGAGGCGTGCCGGCTGCTCGAGATCGGCGCCGAACCGGGCCGGCCCATCGACGAGATCGGCCTGACACCGCGGGTGCTCGACGTGTTCCGGGCCGCGGACGCGACGCCGAGTCTGGCGACGGTGGGCGAGCGCATCGTCGTGGTCTCGGCGCGGTCGGTAGCACGCGAAGGACGCCAGCTGGGAACGGTTTTGGTGGTCCGGGACCGCACCGATGTGGAGTCGCTGACCCGCCAGCTCGACGCGGTGCAGGTGATGAGCACGGTGTTGCGCGCCCAGCGCCACGAATTCGCCAACCGCCTGCACCTGCTGACCGGCCTGTTGCACGGCGGTCACGTCGACGAGGGTCTGCAATATCTGGAGGAGCTGCTGGGGTCGGGGCCGCTGGGATCCGCGCTGCCCGGTATCGATGCCATCCGCGACGCGTACCTGCAGGCGTTCCTGGCGGCCAAGGGCGCGGCCGCCCGCGAGGCCGGCGTGACGCTGTCCATCGGTGAGAACACCTGGGTGCCCGGCCGGCTCATCCTGCCGGTCGACGTGACCACGGTCCTCGGTAACTTGCTCGACAACGCCATCGACGCGGTCCGGATGAGCGGCAACGCCGTCAGAGAAGTCGAAGTCGAACTGCTGCAAGAGGGTACGACGCTGCACATCACGGTGGCCGACAGCGGCGACGGCGTCGCGCCCGGCTTCGTCGACCAACTCTTCACCGAGGGAACCACGACCAAGCCCGACTCGGGCATGCCGGGCGGGCGGGGCATCGGGCTCGCGCTGTCGCGGCAGATCACCCGCGCGCTCGGCGGCGACCTCTCGCTGGCCAGCGCCGGCAACGCGGAGTTGCGCCTGCGGGGCGCGGAGTTCATCGCCCGGCTGCCGGGCGTGATGGTTGAGGAGGCGCAATGGGCGACGCAGACCTGACGGTGCTGGTGGTCGACGACGACTTCCGGGTCGCCAATTTGCACGCCGAGGTCGTCAACACGCTTCCCGGCTTCACCGTGACCGCCACGGTCAACACGGTCGAGGGCGCTCGCAAGGCGCTCGCCGAGGCGCCCGACATCGACCTCGCCCTGGTCGACGTGTATCTGCCCGACGGCTCCGGGGTCGACCTGGTCCGCGAATTGCCCGGCGACAGCATGGTATTGACGGCCGCGACCGAGGCGGCCACCATTCGCGCGGCCATGTCGGCAGGGGCGCTGAGCTACCTCGTCAAGCCGTTCGCGACCACCGAGCTGGCCGCGCGGCTCGCCGGCTACGCCCGCTACCGCAAGATCCTGGCCGGTCCGGAGCTGAGCTCCGGCGACGTGGACGCGGCGCTGGACGCGCTGCGTCCCAGGCTCGCTCCCCCGGCGCCCGCCACCATTGCCGCCTCCTCCACCAAACAGCTTGTGCTGCAGGCGTTGCGCGCCTCGGACACGCCGATGTCGGCGGCGGAGGTGTCCGCCGCGATCGGGATCTCGCGGGCAACCGCCCAACGGTATTTGGCGGGGCTGGCCACCACTGGCGACGTCAGCGTCGGCTTGCGTTACGGCACCACCGGCCGGCCCGAACAGGAGTTCGCCGCGGCCGACAAGCGACGGCCGCGCCCACCCCGCTGAGGGGCGGGCGCGGGCGCGCCGGGACCGCGGTCAGCGCGCGCCCTTGCCGGCCAGTCGCGACCGGTACGCCGGCTCGATGCCCCCGGCGCAGGCGCGGCGGCGGCCGCCCGGCGCGTTGGGTGGGGCCAGTTTCCGCCGCCGGCTCGCCGCGGAGCGGCGAATGTTGCTGTTGACCAAGCCATGCGGCAGCTCACCGTGGACGCATTCGCCGGTCGCCGGCACCGCCTTCGCCACGGCATGGGTGCGGGTGCGAGTGGCGCGAATCCCCTTGGCGGGCCACCAGTTCGCCTTCCCGACCAGTGCCGCCAGGGCGGGCACCGTGATCGTGCGGACCACGAAGGTGTCGATCAACAGGCCCATGCCGATGATGAACCCGGTCTGCACCATGGTCGAGAGGCTGCCGAACAGCAGGCCGAACATCGAGGCGGCGAAGATGATGCCGGCCGAGGTGATGACACCACCCGTCGAACGGACCGCGCGGATGATGCCGGAGCGGATGCCCAACCGCGACTCCTCACGAATTCGGGTGATCAACAGCAGGTTGTAGTCGGCGCCCACGGCGACCAGCACGATGAAGGCGGTCGCCTGCACGTTCCAGCAGATCGCCTGGTGGAGCACGAACTGGAAGAAGACGACCCCCAGCCCGAGCGCGGACAGATACGAGATGGCCACGGAGGCAATCAGATACAGCGGCGCGACGAGAGCCCGGAGCAGGATGACCAGGATGGCGAAGACAACGAGCAGCGTCATGATGACGATCAGCCGGAAGTCGTCGTCGTAGTAGCTGCGAAGCGTGCTGTACATCGGCGTCATGCCCACCATCGAGATCGAGGCGTCGGCAAGCGAGGTGTTGGGCTGCGCGCCGTGTGCCGTGGCGAGGATCGACGCCACCTGATCCATCGCGGCGGCGCTGAACGGGTCGAATTTCGTCTCGACCAGGTAGCGCGCCGAATGGCCGTCGGGCGCGATGAACATCTTCGCGACGTTCTTGAAGTCGGCCGAGGTGAGCACCTGGGGCGGGATGTACATGCCCGCCATGGCGGGTCCCGTGGCGTCGCGCTTCATCGACAGCAGATACCCGGCGGCCTGGTTCATTCCGAGCCCCATCTTCTTGGTCTGGTCGACGAGCGTCCGCACGCCGTCGGCCAGCCGCCGGCTGCCGTCGGCCAACTGGTCGGCGGCCGCCTGCATTTGCGCGACCTTCTGCTGCACGCCGGCGGTGCTGTTGCCGGCGGTCCGCAGACCGTTGCTCGCCGTCGCCAACAGTGCGGTCAGGTTCTGCACCTGTGCCTGAATGCCGTCCACCGAGGGGCGTGTGGCCACACCGCCGAACATCGGGCCGGCGGCCGCGGCGACGCCGTCGACCAGTGTCGACACCGACCCGTCCGCGAGCCCGCGCAGGTTGTCCAGCGTGTTGGCCGCCGCGGCCAGCGGCTGCTGCACCTGGTTGATGGTTGCGGCGAGTTGGGTGACGGGTCCGCCGGCGCCGCGGATCTGGTCGCGCACCCGGGCGAGGCTGGCCGCGAGTCGGTCGGCGCCGTTGGTCAGCGCGTCGAGGTCGCCGCTCTTGTCGCTGATCTGCGTCGAAGCGTCCTGCAGCTTGGAGCCGACCTCCCCCGCCTGGAAGCTGAGCTTGGCCTGGTCGAGCGGCCGGCCGGTGGGCCGCGTGATGCCGCGCACCGCAGCGATGTTGGGCAGCTGCGAGACCCGTTGCGCCATCTGGTCGAGGTCGGCGAGGGCCCGCGAGCTCCGCAGGTCTTGCGGCGAGTGGACGTAGATGTATTGCGGCAGTAGCGCGCTCGTCGAGAAGTGAGCGGCCATCGTCGAAAAGCCGACGTTGCTCGGCGCCGACTGCGGCAGCTGCAGGCGGTCGTCGAAGCTCGGCTGCAGGAAGAACGCGCAGCCCGCCAGCGCGACCAGCAGCGAAAGGCTCACCAACAGGTGCGTTTTGGGTCGGCGGACCAGCTGAACGGCGGACCGCTGCCACATGCGGCCGGTCAGCGCCGCTCGCGGCGCCACCCATCCGCGCCGGCCGGCGAGCACGAGGGTGGCCGGCAACAGCGTGACGGCGGCGAGGAACGCAATCCCGATCGAAATCGCCAGCGCGGGACCGATACTCGTGAACGCGGGCAGGCGGGTGAAGACCATGCCGAGGAAGGTGACGGCGACCGTGGCGGCCGAGGCCGCGATGACCTCGCCGATGGAGCTCAGCGCTTCTTGCACGGCCAGGTCCGAGTCGATGCCGGCGCGGAGGTACTCGTGGTAGCGGCTGATCAGGAAGACGGCATAGTCGGTGCCGGCGCCCATGATCATGGCCGTCATCAACACGATCGTCAGCGACGACACCCCGAGACCGACCTCAACCAGCCCGGACACCACACCCTGCGCCGACAGCACCGAAATCCCGAGCGTGATCAACGGGACCAACACCGTCACCGGCCGCCGGTAGATCGCCAACAGGATGAGCAGCACCAGCACGATGGTGACCATCTCGATCACGTGCGCGTCGCGGGTGCTCACGATCGTCAGGTCGCCGGCCAGGGCGCCCTCCCCCGTGATCTCGGCGGTGAGCGGCGAGCCCGCGGTGGAGCGCTTGGCGATCTCGGTGATCCGCTGGTAGGCCCGCAACGACTCGGGCGACCCGGCGGGCGCGCGGAGGTTCACCGCCAGGTAGAACGCCTTGTTGTCCGCGCTGACCAGCAGGGGACGCAACGCCGGCGTGGCGACGACGTCCTGCACGGCGGTGACATCCTCGGTGTCGCCGCGCAGGGTGGTGGCCAGCTTGCTGTAGACCTCGTTGTCGCCGGGTTGCAGGCCGCGATTGTCGGTCAGGACGACAACCAGGACGTTCTGTGCGGATTCACCGAAATCCTTCGCCATCTGCTCAGCGGCGGCCATCGCCTCGGGTGGCAGCGGTTGCAGGGGCCGTCCCTCGACCACCTTGGTCAGCGGGGGGACCGCCACGGCCAGCACGGCGACCAGCGCGGCCCAGGCGGCGATGACCAGCCAGGGCGCGCGCACGACGAGCCGGCCCAGCATGGGGAACGCGCCCATGCGCGTCGCGGGGGCGGCTGAGGTGTTTCGCACGGCGGACTTCAACATGTTGTGACCCTTCGCATCTGGCTGCGTATGACTATCGGTTACCGCGAACCTATGGCGCCGCCCGCGTGGTGTCGCGCTTGTCAGCGATAGTCGGAATTAGCGACGATTGCCCGGTTTTGCGCATTGTGCTCACCCGCGCGACCACCCCGCCGCGCCCGCCGGCTCGCGGCACGGCCAGCCGATCGTGGCGGTCAGCGCGAGGTCGCTCAGCGCCCCCGAAAGGGCCTGCCGCAGCGTCGCATTCGAGTGCGAACGGCCCGGCTGATACGCGACGACGGAGACGAAAACTTCGCCGTTCACCCGCCCCGAGGCCAGCGACAACATTCCGCCGAACCGGTCCATGATTTCCGTGCTGACGTCGGGGTGGGGAGCCTTGATGGCGAACTGGTCGGCCCGCGTGCCGTCGGGCCGATAGGCGTCCGGGTCGACCACGCCGATGTTGGAGGAGACGACCGCGGTGGGGCTGCCGGCGGCCACCCCGACGATCCGCCTGACCAGCCGCTGCGGCATCAGCGGAACGAGGGGCAGCAATTCCCGCCGGTTGTCGGTGACCTCTGCGCGCCGGGTCAGGGCCCGCTTCGTCGCGGCGCGGATCTCGCGCAGGTCAGTCGCGGCGCGGGCGGGGTCGACGGTGATGTCGACATTGGCGACGGCGTTGGCGCGGGTGTCGTCCGCGGTGCGCTCGTTGACGGGGATCGCCAGGGTGACCGAGCCGTCGGGGGTCACCCGACCCACGCGCCGCGCGAGCCGGGCCGCGAGGCCCGCGAGCAGGCTGTTGCTTGTTCCCCCGAGCGCCTCGGCGCGGGCGTCCCACTCGTCGGCGCCGACGAAGATGGTTTCCGTCGGCAGCGTGATGGATTCGTCGGGGCCGGCGGACAACGCCGGTTGCGGGGCGGCCTGGACCGGGCCGTCGTCCTCGGGCCGCGCGAGTCGTGCGGCGGCTTTCAAGGCGCGGCCGATGTCCGGGAGGTCGCGCGCGGCCTGGCGGGCGTCCTCGCGCAGCGCCCGCCACCGCCGGCGGGAGCCCGCGGCGGGCCAGTTGATCGGGTCGTGGCGGCCCAGGGCGGCGTCGGCCAGGGCGTCGCACAGCCCGATGCCGTCGGTGAGGGCGTGCGGGACGACCAGGCTCACCCCGGCGCCGCCGTCGGTGAACGGCAGCACCGCCAGGTGCCAGCCGGGTCCGCGCTCGACGTCCAGGGGCGTCGCGGCCTGCTCGCGCAACCACTCGTCGAATTCCTCGCGCGGCCGCGGGGTCGCGACGATCTCGAGGTCGCACTGGCCGCCGGCGGAGACCCAGCGATGCCGGCCGAACGGCAGGGCCGAGCGCTCGATCCGCCGGGACAGCCGTCCCCGCCGCAGGTTGCGGTGGAACCGGCGCAGGCCGTCGAGGTCGATCGCGCGGTCGTAGACCCAGACGCACTGCAGCTGGCCGAGGACTTTCGTCGCTCGCTCCAGGGTGGCGAAGGTCTGGTCGAAGAGGTCGAGTGTGGTGTTCATGCGCTTGAGTTCCTTTGTCTATCGGGCCGCGGCTACGGGGGCCGGCCAGCCGCTGGTTGCGTTGAGTGAGAAGTCGTCCAGTGCGCTCGAAAGGGCTTGCCGCAGAGCGTTCTTGGAGTTCTGCCGTCCCGGCTGGTAGGCCTGGACGGAGATGAAGACCTGCCCGTGCACGCGCGCCGACAGCAGGGCCAGCACTCCGCCGATGCGCTCCATCGTCGCCTTGGTCATGCCCGGGTACAGCGAGGTCACCGAGACGTAGTCCGCGTCGGTTCCGTCCGGCCGGTTGACCTCCGCGGGCGCCGCGCCGAGGTTGGAGGAGACGACGCCGGTCGCAGTTCCGGTGGCGACGCCCACGCACCGCTTGGCGATCCGCTTGGGCAGCAGCGGAACGAGGGGCAGCAGCGCCTCCCGCTCGTCCGACGCCTCCCGGCGGTGCATCAGCGCCCGCTTGATCGCGGCGCGGATCTCCCGCAGGTCGGTCGCCGCGGCCGCGGGGTCGACCGTGACGTCCACGTTCGCGACGGCGTTTGCGCGGGTGTCGTCGGCGGTGCGCTCGCTGACTGGGATCGCCAGGGTGACCGAGCCGTCGGCGCCAACCCGTCCCACTCGCTGGGCGAGCCGGGCCGCCAGCCCCGCGAGCAGCGCGTTGCTGGTCCCCCCGAGCGCCTCGGCGCGGGCGTCCCACTCGTCGGCGTCGAGGAAGACCGTCGCCGTGGGGATGGTGATGGGCTCGTCCACGCCGGTGGGCGGCGCGGCGGTGGGGCCGGCCTGTTCGGCGCCGCCCTCGCGCCGGGCGCGTCGGGCCGCGCTCGCCGCGGCTTTCACCGCGCGCCGGATGCCCGGCAGGTCACGCGCGGTTTGGCGGGCGTCCTCGCGCAGGGCCTGCCACCGCCGGCGCGAGCCGGCCGCGGGCCAGTCGATGGCGCTGTCGTAGCCGCAGGCCGCTTCCACCACCGCCAGGCAGCCGGCCATGCCGTCGGCCAGGCTGTGCAGGGCGACCAGGCTCACGCCCGCGCCGCCGTCGGTGAA
The DNA here is from genome assembly GCF_001666745.1 of Mycobacterium sp. E2699. Taxonomy (NCBI): domain Bacteria; kingdom Bacillati; phylum Actinomycetota; class Actinomycetes; order Mycobacteriales; family Mycobacteriaceae; genus Mycobacterium; species Mycobacterium sp. E2699. The sequence continues at coordinate 57,062 of NZ_LZJH01000135.1, forward strand.
CGGGAGCACCGCGAGGTGGAACCCCGGTCCGCGCTCGGCATCCAGCGGGGTCGCCGCCTGCTCGCGCAGCCAGGCGTCGAATTCTTCGCGCGGCCGCGGCGTCGCGACGATCTCGAGCTCGGGCTCGTCGGCGGGTGCGACCCAGCGGTGGCGGCCGAACGGCAGGGGCGAGCGTTCGATGCGGCGCGCCAGCCGGCCCCGCTGCAGGTGCCGGTGGAACCGGCGCAGGCCGTCGAGGTCGACGGCGCGGTTGTACACCCAGACGCACTGGCCCACGCTGGTGACACCGGTCGCCTCCTCGAAGCGGAAGATGGTCTGGTCGAACAGGTCGAGTACGTTGGTCATTTTCTTGGTCCTTTCAGGGGTTTGTCAGAGGCTGATGACGGGCACGCCTTGGCCCGTGTTGGCGTGGTGCGCAACGACATCCGTCCACTCCGAGGTGGAGTTGACGGCGTAGGAGAACGCCTGGGTCAGCGCCGCCAGGTAGCGGTGCACCGACTTGCGGGCCTCCGCGTTGTCCGGGAACGAGATCGTGGCGGTGGTTTTGTCGGTCTGACGGTTGATCCACAGGTTGATTCCGCCGTGGGACAGGTTGTCGGCGTAGGTGCCCCAGTTGGTCTCCTCGAAGAGGCTGAAGGCGGGGATCTTCCGAAAGTCCATGAAGGACACCATCATTGCGCGGTGGTCGGGTGGTTCGATGCCCAATTCGAGCGGAGCTGCCAGCTCGAGCGCGCGCTCGACGGGCACGTCGGCGAGGGCCTTGGCGGCGTTGAACGAGTCCTGCGCCGCCCGGGCGGCCTCGGCGAAGGTGGCGGTGCAGATCGGCACGCTGACCGGGACGAGGTTGGCGAACCACCCCACGGTCATCGAGTCGACGCCCGGCGTGCGCGTGTCGTACGGCGTGAACCCGTGATACGTTGCGGCGCCGGTGAACTCGTGCTCCGCGAAGGCAGCGCAGGCCAGCACTCCCCCGCTGAACCGGGAGCCGGCCGCGTGGCAGGCGATCTCGAACGACTCGGTGTCCGCGGCGTCCAGCAGGTCGACCGTCACGAAGGTGCCCTTGTTGCCGGCCCCGTCACCGACCGGGAGCGGGAAGGTCGGCCACTCGCCTCCGGTGTCGCGCGCGAAGTCGATCCAGGCCTTGACCTCCGGCGAGGACAGCGTCAGGTCCGCGAGTCCGTCGCGCTGGCGCGTGGCGTAGCTGCGGTAGCTCGCGACCTGCGGGAGCGCGACGGCCTCGGCCCCGGTCTGTGACAGGTGCTGGTAGGTCATGTGGACGTCGAAGAAGATGAGGCCGGCCGACATCCCGTCGATGTGCAGATGGTCGACGCTGGCGTAGAAGGTGAAGTACTCGGCGTGCTGAACGATGCCGAACGTGAAGCAGCCCCACTCGAGCGTCCCCGGCGTTGTCGTCAGGGCGTGCGTGCGAATCTGTTCGGCGTCCAGGTAGCCGTACTCGGTGGGCACCAGGTCGATGGCCATGGGGTCCGCGATCGTGCGGCGGACGATGACGCCGTCCTCGAGCTGGAACCAGTCGTGGTAGGCGTCGTGACGGCGCACGTGCGCGTTGATCGTCGCCGTCATCGCCGGGATGTCACATTCGCCCGGAATGTCCCACGCCACGACCATCAGCCGGGGCAGCTGCGCGCCCCGCCCCGCGGCGTCGTGGGCGGCCCGAAGGTGGCGGGCCCGCTGGTAACTCGGCGCCAGGTCGCTGCGCGGCGCGTTGAGTGCCGCCGCGCGCGCCGCGGCCGAGGCCCGCCACGTGACGACCGGCCCCTCGCCCGGCTGCCACCCGTTGATGCTTCCCAGTGCGACCATCTTCCCCGACCCCGTTCTGTGTCATGCCGCAATGTCGTGCCGTGGCGCGCCAGCAACTGGACGAAAGTTATTCGCAGGAACTGCATTTCGGGCTTCACGCGGCGATCGTGCGGTCAATTCGGTTATCTGCTGGAACCGAAGTTACGGCGCGGCACCATGGGTGTCTCGCTTGTGGGCGATAGTCGAATTAAGCGACGATTACCCGGTTTTGCGCATTGTGCTCAGATCGCGCCGGGGCTCGCGTCGAAAGTCGACGAGGAGCGCGACGGCACCGAGGGCGAGAATCCGGGCGAGCCGGAATCCGGCGAGCGCCTGCTATAGCCCCGGCTGATCGTCGATGATGCCCAGCCAGATCTGGGCCGCGTCGATGGCCACCTTCTCGCTGATGAAGGCGTGCTGGGTTCCCGTGTACATGTCTCGGAAGGCGCGCTCCAGGCGGCTGCCCTCGCGGATCGAGCTGGTGCCCGCCACCAGGTGCGCCCACTCGGCGCAGGCCCGGGCCGTGTCGGTCGCATAGACGGCGGCCACCCGCATGTCGGCGCGCAGGGCCGGGGTCAGGTCGTCGCCGGCCGCCACGGCGGCCTCGGCGGTGGTGAACGCGTCGCGCACCAGCAGGCGTGCGGCGCGCCAGGCCGCGCGGTGGTGCGCCAGCCCTTTCTGGAAGGTGGGGCGGCTGGCCAGCGAGGCCATGTCGCTCATCCGGAACTTCGTCGCGGCAAGTTCCTGGACGTCGTCGAGCATGCTCTTGGCGACACCGAGCGCCCATGACGCATGACCGGCGGCGGTCACCGGCATCAGCCCCATCCGGGTGGCCGGCGACGCGCCGCGGTAGGGCTTGCGGACGAACAGCTCGAAGGTGCGGCTGGACGGCACGAACACGTCCTGGGCGCTGTAGTCGTAGGAGCCGGTTCCCTTGAGGCCCTGCACGTGCCAGCCGTCGTCGAAGCTGATCTGCTCCCGCGGGATCACCGCGACGCGCATCTCGGGAAAGCCCTCGCTGATCCACCGCATTTCGCCGTCGTCCATCGGTAGGAACCCGGCCGCGACGTATTCGGAGTGGCCGATGCCGGAGCCGAAGTTCCACGCCCCGGTCACCCGGTAGCCGCCGTCGACCGCGTTGCCCTGGCCGTTGGGAAAGAACTGCCCGCCCAGCGTGACGCGGTTGTCGTGCGCGGTGAACACCTCCGCGAACCCCTCGTCGGGCAGGTATGCCGCGGCGGCGAACGAGGACGGCAGATTGGCGATGCCGATCCACCCGAACGATCCGTCCTGCCAAGCCATTTCGATCCAGGTCTCGATCATCTCGGCGAACGACGGCTCCACGCCGCCGGCCGCGACGGGATTGAAGGAGGACATCAGCCCGCTGGCCCACATCTCGTCGACGATCGCCGGGGTGAGCGTGCGCGCCCGCTCGGACTCGGCGGCTTCGGCCCGCACCAGGTCGCGCATGCCGCGGGCCAGTGCGACCACCCGATCGTCCGTGTCCGCAATCGACGTCATTGTCGGTTCCTATCGTGGAGAAAACTGATACCCGTGACCGTTCTTAATACCATCGCGACCGTCGTCGCCATAGTGCTTGGCCTGCACATCATCACTAAGTTCGCTTTCTTCGCGCTGCCCTACCGCAGACGGCGCGCCTTGCTGGACAAACAGTACGGTGGCAAGGCCTCGGCCACCGACACGTCCGACGTGGTGCTGATGGCCTTCACCCTGGGGATCGCCGCCCTGTTGCTGTGGCGCGGTGTCGAGTCCGTGAGCTTTCTGGGTGGGCTGTGGGTCGGCGCGACGCTGATCCAGCTGTACTTCCACCGGTTCCACCGGCCGGTGGGCCCCGAGCGCGCCGCCCCGCCGCCGACGTCACCGCTGAAGGAGATGTCCTACGCCATCCAGGATGCGCCGTGGCGACCGTGGCCCCAGTTGCTGACGCTCACGGTGCTCGTCCTGTTCAGCCTCGCGCAGTTGGTGTGGAAATGATTGCCCCGCAAGCGGTGTGGCCTACCGTGTGTCTGTGCGCTGGATCGTCGACGGCATGAACGTGATCGGCAGCCGCCCCGACGGGTGGTGGAAGGACCGCGGCCGCGCCATGGTGGCGCTGGTCGACAAACTCGACCAGTGGGCGGCGAGGCAAGGACAGCGCGTGACCGTGGTGTTCGAGCGCCCGCCGGCGACCGCCATCGAATCGTCGGTGATCGAGGTCGCCTACGCGCCCAGGCCGGCCGCGGACTCGGCCGACGACCAGATCGTCCGGCTGGTGCGGGCCGACGCGCGCCCGCACGCCATCCGGGTGGTGACATCGGACAAAGGCCTGACCGATCGGGTCGCGACGCTGGGCGCCTCCGTCTATCCCGCGGCGGGCTTCCGCGACCTGATCGACCCGCGCGGCCGATGACCGCCGACGGTGCGAATGGCCGGCGTCAGCCGACCGCCGCCAGCGCCGCGTCGTAGTCGGGCTCCTGGGCGATCTCGGGCACCAGCTCGGTGTACGCCACGTTGCCGTCGGCGCCGACTACGACCACCGCGCGCGCCAGCAGCCCGGCCATCGGGCCGTCGACGATGCTGACCCCGTAGTCCTGGCCGAAGCTGTCCCGGAACGCCGAGCCGGTCTTGACGTTCTCGATGCCCTCGGCGCCGCAGAACCGCGCCTGCGCGAACGGCAGGTCGTTCGACACGCACAAAACCGTCGCGCCGCTGGCGGCCGCACGCTGGTTGAAGGTCCGCACGCTCGTCGCGCACACCGGTGTGTCGATGGACGGAAAGATGTTCAGCACCACGGGCTTACCGCTGAACTGGTCGTTGCTGACCGCGCCCAGGTCCGTGCCGACCAAGGTGAAGGCCGGGGCCGGGGATCCGACGGCAGGAAGCTCGCCGACGGTGTTGATCGGGTTTCCACGCAAGGTTATCTGTGCCATGGGGCACAGTCTGCCAAGCCCGGTGGGGCGGCCCGGGGCCAGGTCGCCATGTCCTAATTCGTGGGGTACCGGGCGTAGACGCCATAACGGTGTCTGGCCGAGACTGAGTGCATGGCTCGCAGGGTTGTGATCGCCGGCTTCCCCGGCGTTCAGGCGCTCGACGTGGTCGGACCCCACGAGGTGTTCTCCGGTGCGTCGCTGCTGACCGGCGGCGGGTACGAGGTCGTCCTGGCGTCGGTCGACGGCCGGCCGGTGACCACCGCCACCGGCCTGGCCTTTTTGACCGAGCCGCTGCCCGACCCGAGCGACGCCCTCGACACCGTCGTGCTGCCCGGCGGCGGCGGCGTCGACGCGGCGCGGTCCGATCCCGAGCTGCTGGGCTGGATCAAACGGGTCACCGGGAACGCCCGCCGCGTCGTCAGCGTCTGCACGGGCGCGTTCCTGGCCGCCGAGGCGGGGCTGCTGGACGGCCGGCGGGTCACCACGCACTGGGCGTTCGCCGGCCGGTTGGCCCGCGAGTTTCCGGCGGTCGAGGTCGATCCGGACCCGATCTTCGTCCGCAGCTCGGACACCGTGTGGACGGCCGCGGGCGTCACCGCCGGAATCGATCTGGCGCTGTCCCTGGTCGAGGACGACCACGGCACCGAGGTCGCGCAGACGGTGGCCCGCTGGCTGGTGCTGTACCTGCGCCGCCCCGGTGGGCAGACCCAGTTCGCGGCGCCGGTGTGGATGCCGCGCGCCAAACGCAGCTCCATCCGCGAGGTGCAGGAGGCCATCGAGGCCGAACCGGGCGGGCAGCACAGCATCGGGGACCTGGCCCGCCGCGCGGCGATGAGCCCGCGCCATTTCACGCGTGTCTTCACAGACGAGGTGGGTGAGGCGCCGGGCCACTACGTCGAACGCATCCGGACCGAAGCCGCGCGCCGGCAGTTGGAGGAGACCGACGACACCGTCGTCGCCATCGCCGCCCGGTGCGGCTTCGGCACCGCGGAAACGATGCGGCGCAACTTCATTCGTCGCGTCGGCATTTCGCCGGATCAATACCGCAAGGCCTTCGCCTGATCGAGAAAGGACACCAACCATGACGCAGATCGCAATCGTGACCTACCCGGACTTCACCGCGCTGGACATGATCGGCCCGTACGAGGTGCTGCGCAACCTGCCCGGCGCCGACGTGCGATTCGTGTGGCACGAACCCGGGCCGATCACCGCCGACTCCGGCGTGCTGGTCATCGGCGCCACCCACTCGCTGGCCGAAACCCCTTCCCCCGACGTGATTCTGGTGCCCGGAGGCCCGTCGACCCCGGTGCACGCGCGGGACGACGCGCTGCTCGAGTGGCTGCGTCGCGCGCACCGAACCGCGAGCTGGACGACGTCGGTGTGCACGGGTTCGGTGATCCTGGCGGCCGCCGGTCTGCTCAAGGACCGCCGCGCCACGTCGCACTGGCTCGCGCTTGCCGCGCTGAAGGCGTTCGGCACCACCCCGGTCGCCGACGAGCGGATCGTGCGCGAGGGCGACATCGTCACCTGTGCGGGCGTGTCCGCCGGGCTCGACCTGGCGCTGTGGCTGGCCGGGCAGATCGGCGGCGAGGGCCGCGCCAAGGCGATCCAGCTGGCGATCGAATACGACCCGCAGCCGCCGTTCGACTCCGGCCACATGTCGAAAGCGTCGGCGACCACCAAAGCCGCCGCCACGGCGCTGCTGTCCAGGGACAGCGTCAAGCCGGCCCACCTGAAGGCCACCGCGCTGCTGGCCTGGGACCAGGCGCTCAGGGCCGTCCGGTCGCGGAGGCGCGTCAGCGCCGACAGTGAATTTCACGACGCGACACGCCGCTGAATCGTCGCAGGTTGCACGCCCGGCGGCCGCCCAGGGAGCCTGCTACGCCTGGGGTTGCAAGAACTTGTCGGAGGCGAACTGGCCGCCTGCCTGCAGCCAGGCGGTGACGACACGCGGCGCGTCGCGGTTGGGGTTGTAGATGTCCTCCTCGCTGGAGAACAGGCCGTCGCCGGCGTAGACCAGCCGGGTCCAGTTGGGGAACCAGAACGGCTCGCCGTTCGGGTCGGTCGGGTGGTCGAGCAGATTCCTGATCATGACGACGACGGCGTCGTTCTCGTCGTCGTAGGCGATCCAGTCGCTGGGGAAACGCATGTGCGGGAACGGCGCCATCACCGCGACGATCCAGTCCCGCACCGCCTCCCGGCCGTGGAAGACGCCGTAGTGGTGCTCGGTGTAGACGACGTCCTCGGTGAAGAGATCGGCAAAGGGTCGCCAGTCGCCCGAGGAGCTGCACTCCTCGACGACGGCCGTGTAGTTCGCGACGGCTTGCTCGATTTCGGCCCTGCTGAATTTGCCCATGGCGGACACACTAGAACGTGTTTCGGTGATAGGTGACTGGTCTGAATGGGGATATTTCGATGAGCGTGCTGAACTTGTTCGACTTGCACGGCAAGCGGGCTCTGGTGACCGGGGCGTCCAGCGGCATCGGCAAGGAGGTCGCGCTGGCCTACGTCCAAGCCGGCGCGGAGGTGGCAATCGCGGCGCGACATTCCGAGCGCTTGGAGCGGGTTGCCGGCGAGCTCACCGCGGCGGGTGGCCGGGCCGTGCCGGTCGCCTGCGACGTGACGCGGCCCGACCAGGTCGACGCAATGGTCGACCGGGTGATCGCGGAGCTGGGCGGCATCGACGTCGCGGTGTGCAACGCCGGGATCATCACCGTCACACCGATGCTGGACATGCCGCCGGAAGAATTTCAGCGCATCCAGGACACCAACGTGACGGGCGTCTTTCTCACCGCTCAGGCCGCGGCGCGGGCGATGGTCCGGCAAGGGCGCGGCGGGTCCATCATCACCACCGCCTCGATGTCGGGCCACATCATCAACGTCCCGCAGCAGGTCGGCCACTACTGCGCCTCCAAGGCGGCGGTGATCCACCTGACCAAGGCCATGGCCGTCGAGTTTGCGCCGCACCACATCCGGGTCAACAGCGTCAGCCCCGGCTACATCCTCACCGAGCTCGTCGAGCCGTTGGCGGAGAACCACGCCCTGTGGGAGCCGAAGATACCGATGGGCCGCCTGGGCCGGCCCGAAGAACTCAGCGCCCTGTACGTGTACCTGGCCGGTGCGGCGTCCAGCTACATGACCGGCTCCGACATCGTCATCGACGGCGGATACTGCTGCCCCTGATCACCCCGTTGTGGGGGCCGTAGAACGCTACCCTCGGCCTACGAGCCGTCGACAATCCACTCGCGCGCTTGCTCGACCTGCCCGGCGGGAAAGTGCTGGATCGTGGCCGACACAAAGTGCGAGCCGAGATGCTCGGCCACATCCCCGAGGTGCGAGTCGGTGACGACCGCGACCTTTTTGATGTGCTTGTGGTGGTCCCGAACGAAGCGGAGGTGGGTGACCAGCGCGCCGAAACTGTCCCAGCCGGGAAACGTCGGCGCGCTGATGATGAGGCCGGCGAGGTCGCCGTTGGCCTCGATTTGCGGGTCGACGGCCTTGGCGAGTTCGGTGAAGTCGTTCTTGTCGAGTGCGGACTCCGGGCGCACCAGCAGGATGTTGTGCGCGCTGTCCAGGTCGTAGTCGATCACGGCGTGCTCCTAGGCGATCGGTTGATGCCCTCATGATTCTTCTGAGGCGCGGGCGCCGATAAGAGGCGAAAGTCATCCCTCCAGCTGACCGGAGATTCCGCGCTCGATGCTGGCCCGCGTCGTGGACGGCAACACGACGAGGCCGTCGAGTTCCTTGCGGGCCAGGTCGAAGGCCTGCTGGCGCTCCTGTGGCGCGGCGGCGGGGTCCGCAGCGACCCGCAACAGGCTCTGGGCCCGCGCGATCCGCTGCCGGCCGTCCGGTGAGAAGTCGCTGCGGCGCCTGCGCATCGCCTCGGCCTCGGCGACGTTGAAGGCGGTGACGTAGTCCTCGACCGCGGCCTGATAGCGAGCCGCGGTCTCCCGATCGTCCAGGAGGTCTTCGGCCTTCACCGGGCGCAGGAAGTCCGCTCGCAGCTTGGCTTTGTGGAAACCGATCGTGAGCGGATCGCGCATGTCGGTCATCAGCGGGAAGTCGAGAAGCTTGGCGACGTCGAGCTCGTAGGAGAGCCACCGCGCGTCGGTGCGGCCGTGCTCGTCGATGACGCGACGGAGCGAACGCCATTGCGCCGCTTGGCTATTGGAATTGCCGGCCGAGGCGCTCACCGCTTCGGTGGGACGCGTTCGACCCACATCGTTCGGCTCTTCGGCGCGCCGCTTGTTGGCGGTGAACGCGCGCACCGCGGCGATCACCATGCCTGTCAGCGGCAGGATCACGATCAGGAGCTCCGCCAATCGGATGAGCAGACCCACACCGCCAGGATGCCACCCCGGCGCCCTCCGGCAAGGGCGACTCCCGCTCCCTAGTGCACTCCCAGTGTGCCGCTGAGGTATTGGGCGCGGCAGGCCCGTCGGGCCAGCTTGCCGCTGGTGGTGCGCGGGATGGCGCCGGCCGGCAGGAAACGCACGTCGGACACCGGCACACCGTGCCGGCGCGCCACCGCGTTGCCGATCGCCTCGATCGCCGGTCGGGGATCCGCGCGACTGGTGCCGGCGGCGCGCTCGGCGATGATCACCAGCCGCCGGCCGTCATCGTCGGCCGGCACGGCGAACGCGGTCACGTAGCCACGGCGCACCATCGGCGACGCCTCGGCGACGGTGGCCTCGATGTCTTGCGGGTAGTGGTTGCGGCCCGCGATGGTGACCAGGTCCGCGATTCGGCCCGTGATGTACAGCTCGCCGTCGAGGTACACGCCCAGGTCGCCGGTCCGCAGCCAGGCACCGCCGACATTCGCGCCGTCGGCGTGGCCGCCCTCCGCCAGCCGCGACCGCAGCGTGGCGCCGAACGCCCGCCGTGTCTCGTCGGGCAGCCCCCAGTACCCGCGGCCCACGTTGTCGCCCTGCAGCCAGACCTCGCCGATATCCCCGTCGGGCAGTTCGGATCCGGTTTCGGGGTCCACGATGATCGCCCGCAGGCTGCGTGCAACCCGGCCACACGACACCTGGGGCACGGCATTCGGGGCGTCCGCCTCGATGCGCACCGCGTGACCGGCGCTCAATTGCTCGCGGTCGAGACAGGTGACCGATGCCTCGGCCGACGGCTCGATGGTCGCGATCATCAGGGTCGCCTCCGCGATGCCGTACGACGGCTTGAACGCGGTGCGCGGCAACCCGTATGGCGCGAAGGCCTTGTTGAAGGTCCGGATCGCGTCGATGCTGACCGGTTCGGAGCCGATGATCAGCACCACGTTGCTCAGGTCGATGTCGTCGCCCGGGGCGGGCAGGCCGCGCTGCGCGGTCCACTCGTAGGCGAAGTTCGGCGCCGCGGTCACCACCCGGCCCTGCCTCGACCCGGCGGACAAGGCCTGAATCCAGCGCAGCGGCCTGCGGACGAAAGCGGTGGGCGACATCAGGGTGGAGTGTCCGCCGTACACCGCGGGAAAGCCGATCATCGACAGACCCATGTCGTGGTAGAGCGGTAACCAGCTGACGCCGTGGGTGTTCCGGTCCAGCAAGTCGATCGAGAGGATCATCTGCACGAGGTTGGTGCCCACGGCACGGTGGGTGATCTCCACGCCGACCGGTGGCCGCGTCGCGCCCGAGGTGTACTGCAGGTGCGAGACGCGGTCGATGTCCAGTTCGACGGGGACGAACAACTCCCCCGCCGAGTCGGGTACCTCGTCGATGACGATCAGGCGCGGCTTCCTCAGGTCCGGGAGGCTGTCCAGGAAGTTTTCCACCGCGTTCGCGGCGGCCGCCGTCGTGAGGACCGCCGCGGGTCGGGAGTCGCGCAGCGCCGTCTGCAGACGCTCGGCGTGACCGGGCAGTTCGGGCGCGAACAACGGCACGGCGATGGTGCCCGCCTTGATCGCGGCATAGAAGCCGGCGACGTAGTCGATGCCCTGCGGTGCCAGGATCGCCACCCGGTCGCCGTCGTCGGCGAACTGCTGCACCCGCGCGCCAATGGCCCGCAGTCGGATCCCGAACCGGGCCCAGGTCACTTCGAGGGTGTGCCCTTCCGAGCGGGCGTAGTCCAGGTAGCGATAGGCCACGGCGTCACCGACATTGGCGACGTTGCGCTCGATGAGGGAGATCAGGGTGGTGCCCGGCGGCAACGCCACCTCGCCGTCGGCGTCCAGGCAGTCCTCTATCAGTAGCAGGCCCTTTGGAGCCGCGGTGCTGTCTCGGGAACCGCAATTCATGAGCGCAGTCTAGGTGCCCGGCGCCGCCGGTCGGTGCCGCCGTACGGCGCTCGGGACCGCGCGTCCGCGGCTATCCCGGAGGGCGTCGCCGGCCGAAGAGGGCGAGCAGCCGGTCGCTCGGTGTGGCCGTCGCAGGTACCGGCAGCGGCTCGGCGAACACCTGCCCGGCCAGGTCGGCCCGGGCCAGCGGTGGCGAAAGCCACAACAGGGTCGAGGCGATCTCCGGGGGGATGGGCCGATCGTTTCGGCACGCCTGGCCGATATCCCACGCGTGCAGGGTCATCTCGATGGCCCCCACGAGGACAACGGTTTTGGCGGGCAGGGTTCGGCCCCGAATCTCGCACCACCGGCCCGTCGTCGGTAGCGCGGTCGACGCGATCAGAAAGTCGACGATCCCGGACCGCGCCGCGGCGACGGGATCGGAGGGGACGGGGGCCGGGTCGGGGGCGCGCGCCGCCAGCACCGCGGCGGCATCCGCCAACGACGTCCGGACATGGAACAGCAGGCGGCGCAAGTCCCAGTCGGGACAGGGCGTCGGCGCCGACAGGTCGGCCCCGCGAACCAGGAGGAGGCTGCCGAAGAGGTACCGCGTCGCCTCGGCCAGCACGGGCAGTTCGTCGGGATCGGACACGGTCCGCCCCCTCACCCCGGCGGTGCGGTGAACGCCTCGGGCAGCCCGAACCTGGCGACCAGTGTTGCCTCGTTGAAGGCGACGATGCGTGAAATGCGACCGGCGGTCAGCGACAGCACGTCCAGGCCGTGGGCTCGGAAAGACCCGTCCGGAGCTCGCCGGTACATGGCGAAAGCCGGGGCGCCGTTGGCCCGGGTGGGCGCCAGCCGCCATTGCCCCGGTGTGTGCAGCACGACCCGCGCCAGGAATGCGCACACCGCATCGCGACCGGTGAACCACGTGGGAATGGGCGGCATTTCGAGCTCGACGTCGGCACGCAGCAGTTGAGCCAATGCGTCGACGTCGGCGTGCTCGAAGGCCGACATGTAGCGGTCGAGCACGTCGCGCAGCTCGGGCTCGGTGGGTTCGCCGAGCTCGTCGAGCGCCGGACCGGCCTCGGCCAATCGCGCGCGGGCGCGTTGCAGGGCGCTGTTGACGGCCGGGGTGGACGTTTCCAGCATCTCCGCGACTTCGCCTGCCGGCCAACCCAATACGTCGCGCAGCACCAGCACCGCCCGCTGCAGTGGTGACAAATGCTGCAGGGCGGCGACGAACGCCAAGCGGACGCTGCTGCGCAGGGACACCACCACGGCGGGATCGTCGGTGGCGCCGTACAACAGGCTGTCCGGCGCGGGCTGCAGCCAGGGAATGTCGGATTGGGCCGGGGCCAGCGCGACGGCCGGGCTGTCGGCCGGGGCGCCGAGACCGGAGGGAAGCGGGCGCCGTTTGCGCGTCTGCAGCACGTTCAGGTACGTGTTCGTCGCAATCTTGTAGAGCCACAACCGGACCGAGGATCGGCCCTCGAACCTGTCGTAGGCCTGCCACGCCCGCAGGTAGGTGTCCTGCACCAGATCTTCGCATTCGTCGACGGATCCGAGCATGCGGTAGCAGTAGGCCCGCAACTCGGGCCGGTACCGCTCGGCGACTTGCGCGAAGTCGTCGACGCTGGCGTCCCGCATGCACTCAGCCTTTCACGAGTCGCGGCGCGCCGGCCGGGGATCGTTGGGGTTGCGCTCGCCCGGGTCGGGCTCGTCCCACCACTGCGGCTGCTGGTCGCCGTAGGCGTCGTGCCAGTTCCACCACGCGTACGCGGGGCCCTGCGGGTAGCCGTCCGGTGAGTCCTCCCAATCCTCTTGTCGCCCAAGGGCGGTCATGTCCAGGTAACTCCACGTGGTGCCGAGCGCCTCGTCGCCGCGGTTGTTGATGAAGTACGTGCGGAACACCCGCTCGCCGTCGCGGATGAACGCGTTGGTGCCGTGCCACTCGTCGACGCCGAAGTCGCGGTCGAAGTCGTCGGTGATCGTGTACCACGGCATGTGCCACCCCATCCGGGCCTTCACGCGCGCGATGTCGGGCTGGCCGGCGCGGGAAGCGAACACCAGCGTGGTGTTGCGGGCATTCAGATGCGCCAGGTTGCCGACGTGATCGGCGATCATCGAGCAGCCGCGGCAGGCGTGGTCGGGCCAGCCGTCCACCCCGGGTTCCAGGAATGCCCGGTAGACGATCAGCTGGCGCCGTCCACCGAAGAGGTCCAGCAGGCTGACCCGCCCGTCGGGGCCGTCGAACTGGTAGGGCTTGTCCACCGGCAGCCACGGCATGCGCCGGCGCTGAGCCGCCAGCGCGTCCCGCGCGCGGAAGAGCTCTTTCTCCTTGACGAGCAGGCGCCCGCGCGCGGCCTCCCACTCCGGGGCCGACACGATGGGCGGTGTTTGCATGGTCATCTCTAGCCCTTTCTGCTGTGGTGCAGTACTTTTCACGCGAGCTTCTGCAGCCCGGCGCCGGTCAGCAGGTAGCTGGGCGCAACGCCGGCGGTGTCCGCCTGTGCCAGCTCCACGACGGCCGCCCCGGCCGACTCCGGGCTGAGCAGTTCGCCGAGCTGCCTGACATATTCCTCCTCGGATTGGCCCCCGCGGGCCGCGTACGCCCGCACGGCGGGGCGGCCGAGTTCGGTCAGCGGGGTTATCCGGGGCAGCAGCGCGGTGAACCGGATGCCCAGGCCGGCGCGGTCCGCCTCCTCTTGCGCGTACCCGGCGATGAAGCGTTGGGTGGCTTTGGCGCCGGCGTACCCGCCGCTGAGCGGCGAGCCGGCCAGCGCCGCACCGCTGCTGACCACCACCACCGTGCTGCCGGGTCGCAGCGGTTTGAGCAGGGCCTCGCGCAGCCAATGAAAGGCCATCCGCACGTCGGTGTTCCAGTTGGCCGAGAACGTCTCCCAGGTGTGGTGCTGGAGCGGGCGTATCAGCGGCGTCGCCCCGGCGACCAGCACCAGAAGGTGCGGGTCGTGTCGGTCCAGGAGGCCGCCGGGCACCGAGGGGTCGGCCGCATCGGCGACGACCGCCTCGATGCTGCCGGCGCCGCTCGGCCGGGGAAACGTCGTTGCGCTGCGGGACACGGCGATCACGGAGGCGCCGGCATCGGCGGTGGCCAGCGCGATGCCCCGGCCCAGGCCGCGGCTTGCGCCGACGACGAGGGCGGTCGTGCCGGATAGGTCGTTCATCTTGTGCTCCTTAGGGTTTCACGCGTGCGCCGTGACGGGCGGCGCCGTCGCGAGCAGTTGGGCGTACTGGCGTTCCAGTTCCTTGGCCGGGCCGCCCTGCCAGGCTTGGGCGATGGATTGCGACACGGGGTCGGGGAAGATGTCCTCTTCGCCGCGTTGCAGCGCGTCGAAGACGGTGGCGGCCACGGACCGCGGGGTCGCCTTGGGGATGTCGAGCGCCCGGGTCATGTCGGTGTCGACCGGTCCGGTGAACATCGCGTGCACCCGCACGCCCTGCGGAGCCAGAAACGCCCGCAGCGACTGGGTGAGGCTGAACGCGGCCGCCTTGGAGACGGAGTACGCCGGAATGAGCGGCAGGGGCGCCACCGCGTTGACCGACAGGTTGTTGATCACGGCGCCCCGGGCACGGATCAGCGCGGGCAGGAAGGCCCGCGTCACCGCGAAGGTGCCGAAGAGGTTGACAGCGAGGTGCCGTTGGAGCACCCCGGGATCGCTGAGATCGTCGTAGAGCGCGATGCCCGCGTTGTTGATCAGCACGTCCAGCGATCCGGCCGTCGCGGCGGCCGCCCCGACCTGTGCCGGATCGGTGACATCGAGCGGCACCGGGACCACCCGCTCGTCGGAAGACGGCGAACGGTCGCGAGTGCCGGCGTATACCCGCCCCGCCCCCCTGCGCAGCGCCTCCTCCACGAACGCCCGGCCGATGCCGCGATTGGCCCCGGTGACCAGAACTGATTTGCCCGCGATTGGGTCCATGACAAGCCTCTCTGAACTCAAAAAGCCCCCGCACCGGTGTGCGGGGGCTTCGATGATGTGTCGACCGAGTCCGATCGAACTACGGATATAGACAATCGTCGGCACCGAAACTCATCGCGGTGCCGGGCCTCGATTTCCCGCACCCACTGGCAACCTCGGTTGTCATCGTCTCCGGGTCCCCCACAATTCACCTGCTCGCAACAAAATTGGGGTTGCCTTGGCCCCGGGTTTCGACAACGGACGAGTAGAGGAAAGTCAATGACCACAACACAGGCTCGACCGGTCGCACGACGCGGCCTGATTCAGCGGTTCACCGAGCTGTGCGTCCGTTACGTCGAACGCCTCATGCCCGATCCCTATCTGTTCGCGGTCATCCTCACCCTCCTCGTGGTCGCGCTCGTTGCGCTGCTGGTCCGTGGCGCCACGCCGACGGGCGTCCTCAAGGCGTGGTATGGCGGGGTGTGGGGGGCGCAGAACATCTTCACCTTCGCGTTCCAGATGGTGCTCGTGCTCGTGACGGGCTACACGCTGGCCGAGGCGCCGATCCTCAAGCGCGCCATCGTGCGGCTGGCCGGTAAGCCGGCCAACCAGGTGCAGGGGGCGCTGCTGTGCTTCGGCGTCAGCACGGTCTTTTCGCTGCTGAACTGGGGTCTCGGCCTGGTGGCCGGTGCGCTGGTCGCGCGGCAGGTGGCGAAACGCGTGTCCGGCGCGCACTTCGGCTACCTGATCGCCACCGGGTTCATGGGCTACCTCGTCTGGACCCAGGGCCTGTCGTCGTCGATCGCGCTGGCCAACACCGACCCCACCAGCCCCATCAACGTGATTCACAAGATCACCGGCATGACGGTGCCGTTGAGCCTGACGATTTTTCAGCCCTACAACTGGATCGCGGTGATCGCCGTGGTCGCCCTGCTCGCGATCGCGATCTGGCGGATGGCGCCCCGGCAGGGTCTCGAGCCGGATCCGGCCGTCTTCGACGAGGAGCCCGAACCGGTCGCGCCCACCGGCAAGCGGACGTTCGCCGAGTGGTTGGAGAACCTGTGGATCCTCAACGTCATCGTCTTCGCCGCGGGCATCGCGTACTTCGCGCTGAGCGGCTTCGCGCTGAACATCTCGTCGATGATCATGCTGTTCACCATCACCAGCGCGCTGCTGCACGGTACGCCGATCCGGTTCATCCGCGCCTTCTCGGGCGCGGCCAAGGTGTCCGGCCCGCTGCTGCTGCAGTATCCGCTGTACGGCGGGATCGTCGGCCTGTTGGGATATCTGCCGACGGGGTCGGGCAAGGCCCTGCAGACGGTGCTCGCCGAGGCGCTGGTCCGGGGCGCCGACCAGTACACGCTGCCCTTCCTGACGTTCGTCGGCTCGGTGCTCATCTCGTTGTTCGTGCCGTCCGGCGGTGGGCACTGGGCGGTGCAGGGGCCGATCGCGGTCGACTCGGCGCTCGCCATCGGCCAGCACTCGCCGGCCTACCTCGGGCTGACGTCGATGTCGGTCGCGGTCGGCGAGGGGGTTGCCAACATGATTCAGCCGTTCTGGCTGCTGCCGGTGCTCGCCATCGCGAAGCTCAATGTCCGCCAGGTGATGGGCTTTACGGTCATCGCGTTCCTGATCGGTTTCGCGGTGGCCAGCGCCATGGTCCTCGTCGCGCCCTATGTCATCTGAGGTGCGCCGCTCCCCCGTCGAGCGGGTGACCGCCGCGTACCGGCGGATCACCGAAGTCGACCGGCCCGAGGTCTGGATCACGCTGCGCGATCGGGCCGACGTGCTGGCCGAGGCCGCTGCCGTCGAGCGGCGGCTCGCCTCGGGCGAGGGCCTGCCGCTGGCGGGCCTGGTGCTGGCGGTCAAGGACAACGTGGACGTCGCGGGCCTGCCCACCACCGCGGGCTGCCCCGAATTCGCCCGCGTGCCGGCGACCACCGCCGCCGCGGTGGAACGGCTTCGCGCCGCCGGGGCGATCGTCCTCGGCAAGACCAACCTCGACCAATTCGGCACCGGCCTGGTCGGCACCCGCAGTCCCTATGGCGCCGTTCGCAATTCGCGCGACCCGGAGCTGGTGGCCGGCGGCTCCAGCTCCGGCTCCGCCGTGGCCGTGGCGCTGGGCATCGCCGACATCGGCATCGGCACCGACACGGCGGGATCCGTCCGGGTGCCCGCCGCCCTCAACGGCATCGTCGGGATCAAACCCACGCTCGGGATCATCCCCACCCACGGGGTGGTCCCGGCGAGCGCCAGCTTCGACGCCGTCTCCGTGCTCGCGGCCGACCTCGGCCTCGCCACCGCCGCGGCGGCGGTCATGGCCGGCCCCGACTCCCGCGATCCCCGCAGCCGCCGCTGGCCCGCCGACGTTCGCCTCGCCGCACCGCGCGAGCCGCGGCTGGCGATCCCGGAGGCCGCGAACCTATCCTCTCTCAGCGATGCCTTCCGGGGGGCCTTCGAGCGGACCGTCTCCCGCGCCACCGAGGCGGGATTGGCCGTCGAACCGGTCGACGTCTCGGTGCTGCTGGACGCGGCCCGGCTGCTCTACGACGGCGCCCTGGTCGCCGAACGCTACGCCGCCGTCGGCGAATTCCTCGACGGCGCACCGGCCGGCGCGGACCCCGTCGTGGCATCGATCATCACGGCGGCGCGCGCGGTTACCGGCCCCGCCTTCGCCGCCGACCTGGACGCGTTGGCACGGGCGCGGGCCGACGCCGCGGACCTGCTGACCGGGTTCGACGCGATCCTGCTGCCGACCACCACCGAACACCCCACCCTGGCCCAGGTCCAGGCCGATCCCTATTCGATCAACCGCCGCATGGGCACGTACACCAATTTCTGCAATCCGCTCGACATGGCCGCCGTCGCGGTTCCCGGGGAGCCGACGGCGGCCGGCGGTTCATTCGGCGTGATGGTCGTCGTACCGGCGTTTCATGACCAGATCGCCGTCGACATCGCCGCACGCCTCAGCGGGGTGGCATCCCCGACCCTTGTCGAAACCGACTGCGAGATCGCGTTATTCGGCTTGGCTGCCGCGCGCCGGCGGCTCGAGCGGCTCGGCGCCCGCCACGCCGGCCAGGTCGGCGCGGGTGGGGAGCTGTTCCGGATCTCGGAAGCCGGCCTGGGCCGCCTGCTGGCCGACCTTCCCGCGCCCGTGGCGCTGACTACAGTCGAACTCGAGGACGGCCGCACGGTGACCGCGCTCGCCGAACGCGGGTCCTAGCTACTTCGAACCGCCGGTCCGCGGCAGCCGCCTTTGGCGGTAGGGTACGCGGCATGTCGGGTCGCAAGTTCTCGTTCGAAATCAACCGGACCAGCAGCGCGCCTGCGGCGACGTTGTTCCGGCTGGTGGCCGACGGCGCCAACTGGTCCACGTGGGCCAAGCCCATCGTCCTGCAGTCGAGCTGGGCGCGTCAGGGGGATCCGGCGCCGGGCGGCGTCGGGGCCATCCGCAAGGTCGGCGTGTGGCCGCTGCTGGTGCAGGAGGAAACCGTCGCCTACGAGCAGGATCGCCGGCACGCCTACAAGCTGGTCGGTCCGCCCAGTCCCGCCAAGGACTACTTCGGCGAGGTGATCTTCACCCCGAATCCGGCGGGCGGGACGGACATCCGCTGGACCGGCGAGTTCGTCGAAGGGGCCCGCGGGACCGGTCCGGTGATGCGGGCCGCGCTGGGTGGGGCGGTCCGGTTCTTCTCGGGCCGGCTGGTTCAGGCGGCCGAGCGTGAGGCGGCCGGCGCGCGGTAGCGGATCGCCCTGCGGCCCAACGGATTTCGACGGCCCGCACCGGCTACGGATCGTTGGCCTGTTGCTCGGCGATCTGGGCCTGCTGCATGTCTTGCTGGAATTGCTGCTGGGCCTGTTCGTTTTGCTCCTCGGCCTGTTGCATCGACTGCTGCAGCTGCTGCTGGGCCAGCTGTTGCTGCAACTGCGCCTGCTGTTGCGCCTGGTCATCGCCGTCGTCGGCGGCGAAGCCGCCGAACGGGGCGGACAGCGTCGCATCGGTCGGGTGCGCCGGTCCCGCGGCACCGCAAAGCGCGAGGGCCGCGATGCCGGCAACGATCGGCCGCATCGGCCGGCGGCGGTCAGCGCGAATGGTCATGGCTCAGGTTCGCACCCGTCATTAGCCGCACGCTGGGACGCGGCTGTCGGCGCCATATGAGGTGGCACGATGTCACCGGGCCGAGCGGTTGTCGGACCCACGGCCGACTCCTAAGCTGGGCTAAGTGATTGATGCCGTCATCGCCGGCGCCGGCCCGAACGGGCTGATGCTGGCCGGCGAACTGGGATTGGCCGGGATCCGGCCCGTCGTGCTCGACCCGATGCCCGGGCCCAATCCGCAACCGCGCGCCAACGGCATTATCGGCCAAGGGGTTCGGATTCTGGACCATCGCGGCCTGCACGGCACGCTGGCCGGGACCGACGAGCCGCCCCGGCTCAACCCGCGCGCGATGTTCGCGGCGTTCCCGCTGGACCTCGGGCTGGCGCCGGACGCGCAGTTGTTCCTGCTGCCGGTCCAGCAGCCCAGGCTGGTCCGGGTGTTCGCGGAGCGCGCCGCCGGGCTCGGCGCGGATATTCGCTGGGGCCACCGAATGACCGGCTTCGATCAGCACGACGACAGCGTCACCGTCCACGTCTCCGGTCCCGACGGGCCGTACCGGCTCAGGTCCCGCTACCTGGTCGGCGCCGACGGGGGCACCAGCATGACCCGCAAACTGGCCGGCATCGATTTTCCCGGCATGTCGTCCTACGACCTGGTCGCCCGGATGGGTTTCGACGTGCTACCGCCGGACGAATGGGTCGACGCCGACGGCGGCCTCGACATACCGGGTTCCGGTCGCGTTCCGCCGCTGCAGTTCCATCGGGCCGACCAGGGCGTCTTCGCATTCGGCGCGCTCGGCGGCCGGGCCGCGGTGATCGTCTTCGAACTCGACAGGACGGCTCGCGAGGAACCCCGCGACGACGGCGACGTCGCCGACGGCCCGCCGATGAGTCTGGCCGAGCTGGAGGCCAGTGCCAAGCGCGTGCTCGGCGCAGACATCCCGCTGCGGCCCGCATCGCCCGGCGCGCCGCTGGATCTACGTCGGTTCTCCGGCATCAACTCCCGGATCGCCGCCAAATATCAAGTGGGACGGGTGATCCTGGTCGGCGACGCCGCGCACGTGCACTCGCCGATGGGCGGACCGGGCCTCAACCTGGGCCTACAGGACGCGGTGAACCTCGGGTGGAAGCTGGCCACCGTGCTCAGCGGACGAGCCGGGCCGGCCCTGCTCGACACCTACGAGGCCGAACGCCGGCCGGCCGCCGAGCGGGTCATCATGCACAGCCGGGCCCAGCTGGCCCTCGTCCGGCCCGGGCCCGAGGTCACCGCGCTGCGCCGGCTGTTCTCCGAACTGGTCACCGATCCGGCGATCGTGCGTCGCCTCACCGATCTGATCTCGGGAGCGGAAAACCGTTATGTCATGGCTGATGACACGCATCCGCTGACCGGCCGCTGGGTGCCCGACTTCGCTGTCGAAAACCGTGGCGGCACAAGACGTATCGCGGAGCTTGCCCGCGACGGGCGGCCGCTTCTGGTCGACCTGACCGAAGGCGACGTGGTGGCGGCCGCCGCCGCCGCCGAGATCGCCGGCCAGATCACCGTGGCCGCCGGCCGCCCCGTCGGCACGGTGCCAGCCACCGCCGTGCTGGTGCGCCCGGACGGCTACGTGGCGTGGGCGTCGTCGTCGGTCGCACCCGATGCCGACGAATTGGCTGAGTTGCGAAGGACTCTCGCGCGCTGGTTCGGCGTGTGGGCGCTGGTGTGAACCGGCCACCCGCGCAGGTGTGTGGCTATGGGGACGACCACGCGCGGACGTAGTCGACGAGCATCGCCCCCGGCGCTCCGGTCATCGTCGGACTCCCTTGTCCCTGGCCGACATTCAAGACAAGGAACTGTGGTGAACTGGCCACGTTCTCATGGGTGATCACCGAACCGACTTGCACGCCGTCGTAATAGTAGACGACGTGATCCGTAAACCGTTGCATGGTAAAGACATGCCAAGAACCACCCACATACCCCGCGTTGCCACCGGACGGATTGCCGGTCGCGTCGATGTGGTGGGCTTGCACCAGACCGTGCAACGTTTCCGCGATGTCGTTCTCGCCATTCGTCGGCCAATTGTGGCCGACAGTCCACCACGCGCCCCAGTTGTAGACCTGGCTGCCGTTACCCGGGAAAAAGATGCGCGCTTCCACGACCCCGGTGGTGAACTGGAAGCCCGGGTGGGCGCCTTGGGTCACGTCCGTGCTGATCAGTCCGCCGTGTGTGGTGTCCGACAGTGTCAGGGTCAGATAGCCGTTGCCGACTGTCACGTCGCTGGGAACGGTGTTGACGCCGTTCATGGTGCCGCCGTTGTACAACCATGAGGTGTTCCACTTGGTCGTGTCCAAGGTGGTGCCGTTGAACTCGTCGTCGAACGTCATGGTCCAATTCCCCGGCACCCCTGTGGGCTGAGGGAAGGGGCCGGGAATAGTGGCGCCGGCGGCGCCGGTGGCCCCGTTTGTCCCCCACAGTAGGCCGCCCCTGCCGCCGGCACCGCCGGCCGCGCCGGGTCCGCCGGTGCCGCCGGGTCCGCCGTTCCCTATCAGGCCGGCGGACCCGCCGGGACCGCCGGGCACCAAGCTGGCGGTGCTATTGCCACCGCGACCGCCGTTGCCCCACAAGATCCCACCGGGCTGGCCGGGCTGGCCCACCCCGTTAACCGTGCCCCCGTCGGCGCCGTTGCCGATCAACGGGTACAACGAGATCGCTTGGGCGCCTTCGAGCAGCTGCTGCGTCGACGCCTCCGCACTGGCATAAGACCCCGCACCCGCGGTCAGCGCCCGCGCGAACTCGTCATGAAACGCCGCCGCCTGCGCACCGAGCGCCTGAAAACCCCGACCGCGGGCGGAGAACACCGCCGCAATAGCCGCCGACACCTCATCCTGCGCCGCCGGCAGAATCCGCGTTGTCGGGGCCGCCGCCGCTGTGGCGGCGCCCAGCGCCGAGCCGATGTTGGACAGATCCGTTGCCGCAGAGGCCATCAGCTCCGGCGCAGCGAGGACATACGACATGTCGGTCCACCTTCTCGCTAGCCCCTGGTTGTCACTAGCCCGGCGATCCTCCGTCGTCAGAACAGTTAAAGATTCTAGGCCGGTCAGGGGTTTGCCGAAACGGATTACCGGGCAGTTTCCGCAGGTATTGATGACGAAGGTCAGGGCCGGGTGGTTGAGGCAATGTGACCCCGTCCGGGCTCACGAATGGCATTGTTCGATCGAGCGCTTCGGATAAAATTTCGGCCGGGTGTGCAAACAGTTCGACTCGAGGGCCCGGACTTGCGGGTTTGCTGGTTAGGCCACCATGCGACCGGTGTCTGGACGGGTCGAAGGGCAAAACACGGCCGCTACTTCGAGCCGACCTCGTCCTGGTACTTCTTGGCCATGTGCTCGACGGCCTGCAGCTGAGACTGTGCCAGATCGTCACGCACCTGCCCGGCCCGCGCTGCGGCGTCCAGCGTCGGCTGCGCCTGGCCCTGGAAGTGCGGCATCACCTCGGCGGCGAACAGCTCGGCCGACCGCCGGGTGGCTGCGGGATTCGCCCACTCGTGGCCCATCTGCAGGAAGCAGCCGAAGCCGCCGGACTGATCCCAGAGCCGCTGCACCTGGGCCCGCGCCCGCTCCGGCGTGCCGATCACCCCGGCGCCGTTGTCGTTGATGATGTCGATCATCTCGTCGAGCCGCTCGCCCGGCATGGTCATCTGGGGGAAGGCCGCGACCTTCTGGAAGTAGTTGAACCACGACTCGATGCCGAATTTCACGTCGGCGCGGGCCTGTTCGTCGGTCTCGGCGATATGCATGGGGCCGACCAGGCTCCAGTTCTTGCGGTCGACCCGCGTGCCGAACGCCGCGGCGCGCTCCTCGACGATGCCCCAGTGGTAGGACAACGCGTCGAAGCCTTCGACGACCAGCGTCGCGCCGATGGACAGCAGGCCGATGCCGTGCTTGCCGGCCAGCCGGGCACCCGTCGGCGAGGCGACCGCCGCGACCGCCAGCGGTATCCCGCCCTCGCTGTACGGCGCGAGTTGCAGCTTGGCGTCGAACAGCTGGTGCGTGGCGGTCTTCGCGCTCACCGTCTCCCCCGCCAGCAACCGGACGACGATGTCGAGGTTGGTTTCCAGCAGCTCGCGGGTGTCGGTCGGGTTCAGCCCGATCATCGCCGAATCGGTCGGCAGCGAACCCGGTCCCATCCCACCGATCACGCGCCCGTGGGTCAGGTGATCGAGCAGCATCAACCGGTCGGCGACCCAAAGCGGGTTGTGGTAGGCGAGCGAAATGACCCCGGTGCCGAAGCGAATCCGCTTGGCGCGCTCGGCGGCCGCGGCG
>NZ_LZJH01000136.1:0-12084 GCF_001666745.1 Mycobacterium sp. E2699
CGGCGTCACCGACTACGCCACCGCCGTGCGGGACCACGTCGACCGCATCGTCGCCGAACGTCACCCGGGTCCGGCGCCGGCCGGCCGAACGGGTCCAGCGACAGCACCGCCAGCTCGGCGGCGCCGGTACCGTCCGCCTCGTCCAGCCGGTCGGCCGTGCACAGCGCGAGATCGGCGGGGCCCTCGAGCACCGCCTCGGCGCCGATCCACCACACCCCGAACAAGACCGCCGCCGTCTGCCAGTGCGCCGGCAGCAGGATCGCGACCCGGCTGGCCGGGCCAGCGCCGAGTTCGTCGCGCAGCAGGTTGCCGGTCTTGGCCGCCCAGTTGGCCAGCGTCGCGGCGGACAATTCGATACGCTCGCCGGTCGCGTCGTCGTAGTAGGTGATGCGCGGGCCGACCGGATCGTCCCGCAGCATCGGGTCCAGGATGGCGGCGGACAGCGTCGCGCTCAGTTGATGCACTCGGGCTTGTCGGAGCCGGCGGTCAGGATCGGCGACGGCGGCGGCACATTCGGATCGGCCCCCTGCGCCGGGTTGGCGGCCGCGTTGGACACCCGCGCGGACACGGCGGAGCCACCGCCGCCGGAAAGCCCCGAGCCCGGACC
Organism: Mycobacterium sp. E2699; assembly: GCF_001666745.1. Taxonomy (NCBI): domain Bacteria; kingdom Bacillati; phylum Actinomycetota; class Actinomycetes; order Mycobacteriales; family Mycobacteriaceae; genus Mycobacterium; species Mycobacterium sp. E2699. The sequence continues at coordinate 608 of NZ_LZJH01000136.1, forward strand.
GGTGTAGTCGTTGGCCAGCACCACCTTGACCGAGCCGCCCGGCAGCGACGGGTCGGCGACGACCGGCAGCCCGCCCAGCTCCTTGGCGACCTGCTGGGCGCCCAGGTCGTCGGTCTTGGCGGCGCGCACCTGGCTGCTCTTCACGTGGCCGCCGTCGTTGTTGCCGACGGTGCCGGTGGCAAATCCCTTGGAGCTCAACACCTCTGACACCGAGGCCGCCAGGCCGTTGATGTCGGTGTCGTTGACCACGCTGGCGGTGGTCTTGGCGGGGGTGTAGGCGAGTTCCTCGGTCTTGCCCTGGGCCTGGTCGTGCAGCAGGCTCGCCACCCAGTCGGCCACCTGATGCGGGTCCACGCGCACCACGCTCTGCATGCCGTCGTCGCTCCAGCCGGCGCCGTCGAGCACCGGGATCGTGGCGAAGGCGACGTTGCCGCCGGCCAGCTTCTGCATCTGCTGGACGAAATCCATGACGTCCCAACCCGAGGAGATCACCACCGAGCGCTGGACGGCCGCCTCCAGCCGGCGCAGCGTGGTGGGGCTGGACAGCGTCTTGCCGGAGATCACCCGGTGGGCCAGCGACGCCATCACCACCTGCTGGCGCACCACGCGGTCCAGGTCGCCGCGCGGCAGGTCGTGGCGCTGGCGCACGAAGCTGAGCGCCTCCGGGCCGTCGAGCCGTTGCTGTCCGGCGGGGAAGTCGGCGCCCGAAAGGGGCTCGTACACGGGCTGTTTGAGGCACACGTCGACACCGCCGAGCGCGTCGGTGATCAACGCGAAACCGAGCAGGCCGATCTCGGCGTAGTGGTCGACGGTGACGCCGGTGAGGTCGGCGACGGTCTTGATCAGGGCCTCGCGGCCGGCCTCGGTGCCCGCGGCGGCGGCTTCCGCGGCCGAAGCGCCGGCCTTGACGAGGCTGGCCCGCTTGGCCTCCCGGGTCTGGCCGTAGACGCCGTTGATCTTCGTCTTGCCCAGGCCGGGGGCCGCGACGTAGGAGTCCCGGGGAATCGAGATCGCGGTGGCCGACTTACCGTTGTTCGGTATCCGGATCAGGATGATCGTGTCGGTGTTGGTGGCTTCCTCGTCACCGGCCCGCAGGGTGGCCAGTTCCTCCTGGGACAGGGGGTTGCCGTGCGCGTCGGTGCGGCTGTCCAGCCCGACGAGCAGGATGTCGATCGCGCCGTCGTCGCCGCCCTTGCCCAGCGAGGGCGCGGACATGTGGAAGATGCCGTCCTCGAAGGACCGCACATTGCCCCACGCCATTCCGGTGCCGACGAGGACCGCGATGGTCAGGACACTGGCAACCACACGAAGCACACGTTGCACAGGCATCACACTAGGTTACTTGCGACACAGCGGCTTCGCGGGTAGCCGGTGGCGGCGCGCCCGCGCCGTGCCAAACTCGACGCATGTCGGGCAGGTCAAGAATCGTTATCACGGGAGCCGGGGGGCAACTGGGCAGCTGTTTGGCGACGCTAGCGGCGGAGCGGGGACGCGAGGTGCTCGCGCTGACGTCGTCGCAGTGGGACATCACCGACCCGGCGGCGGCCGAACGCAACATCCGCCCCGGCGACGTGGTCATCAACTGCGCCGCCTACACCAACGTCGACTCCGCCGAGAGCGACGAGGCGCGCGCGTACGCGGTCAACGCGACCGGCCCGGAAATCCTCGCGCGGGCCTGCGCGCGAGCCGGCGCGAGGCTCATCCACGTCTCCACCGATTACATGTTCACCGGCGACCCGCCAGAGGGCGGGCCGCGTCCCTACGAGCCCGGCGACGCGACCGACGCGCGCGGCGTGTACGCGCTGTCCAAGCTCGCCGGCGAACGGGCCGTCCTGGCGGCGCTGCCGGAGGCCGTCATCGTCCGGACCGCCTGGCTCTATACCGGCGGAACCGGCAACGACTTCGTCGCCGTCATGCGGCGCCTGGCCGCCGGGGACGGACCGGTGAACGTGGTCGACGACCAGGCCGGGTCGCCGACCTACGTCGCCGACCTGGCCGTCGCGCTGCTGCAGGTCGCCGACGACGGTGTGCCCGGCCCCATCCTGCACGCCGCCAACGAGGGTGCGGTGTCCCGTTTCGAGCTGGCCCGCGCGGTGTTCGAGGAATGCGGGGCCGACCCCGACCGGGTGCGGCCGGTCAGCACCGGCGAGTTTCCCCGCCCGGCGCCGCGGCCGACCTATTCCGCGCTGGGCGGCCGGGAGTCCGCGGCGGCGGGCCTCAAGCCCCTAAGGCCCTGGCGCGCCGGGCTTGTCGCGGCGCTGGCCGCATCGGGCAGTGACCGACCGTTACCCTCGACGCGTGACTGACGTCCTGCCGGTCGTGACGGTGACCTATTCGCCGGGCCCGCACCTGGAGCGGTTCCTGGCCTCCCTGTCGCTGGCCACCGAGCGGCCCGTCAGCGTGCTGTTGGCCGACAACGGCTCCACCGACGGGACCCCCCAGGCCGCGGTCGAGCGCTACCCGAACGTGCGGCTCTTCGACACCGGCGCCAACCTCGGGTACGGCACCGCCGTGAACCGCGCCGTGGCGCAACTTTCCGAGAGCGGCGGTGTGGACGACGACTGGGTGATCGTGGCCAACCCCGATGTGCAGTGGGGTCCGGGCAGCATCGACGCCCTGCTGGAGGCCGCCGGCCGCTGGCCGCACGCCGGCGCCCTGGGCCCGCTCATCCGGGATCCGGACGGATCGGTGTACCCGTCGGCGCGCCACCAGCCCAGCCTGATCCGCGGCGGCATGCACGCGGTGGTCGGGCCGTTCTGGAAGCGCAACCCCTGGACGGCGGCATACCGCCAGGAGCGGCTGGAGCCCAGCGAACGGGCGGTGGGCTGGCTGTCGGGGTCGTGCCTGCTGGTGCGGCGGTCGGCCTTCAGCCAGGTCGGCGGCTTCGACGAGCGCTACTTCATGTACATGGAGGACGTCGACCTCGGCGACCGGCTGGGCAAGGCCGGCTGGCTGAGCGTCTACGTGCCGTCGTCCGAGGTGCTGCACCACAAGGGCCACTCCACCGGGCACGACCCGGCGAGCCACCTTGCGGCCCATCACAAAAGCACGTATCTATTCTTGGCCGATCGGAATTCCGGTTGGTGGCGGGCGCCGCTGCGCTGGACGCTGCGGGCCTCGTTGGCGGTGCGTTCGCGCCTGATGGTGCGCAGTTCGCTGCGCAGCCGGAGACGGAGCCTGGCGAAAGGGGGGGCGCTGAGGTGACAGGCCCTCAAGTCGACGCGGTGGTCCTGGTCGGGGGCAAGGGCACCCGGCTGCGGCCGCTGACGCTCTCGGCGCCCAAGCCGATGCTGCCCACGGCCGGGCTGCCGTTTCTGACCCATCTGCTGTCGAGGATCGCGGCGGCGGGCATCGAGCACGTGATCCTGAGTACGTCGTATCGGCCCCAGGTGTTCGAGGCCGAGTTCGGCGACGGCTCGAAGCTGGGCCTGCAGATCGAATACGTGACCGAGGACTCCCCGCTGGGCACCGGCGGCGGCATCGCCAACGTCGCCGGCCACCTGCGCCACGACACCGTGATGGTGTTCAACGGCGACGTGCTCTCCGGCGCCGACCTGGGTCAGCTGCTCGAATTCCACCGCAACGAGCACGCCGACGTGACCCTGCACCTGGTGCGGGTGGGCGACCCGCGGGCGTTCGGCTGCGTGCCCACCGAAAACGGCCGCGTCACGGCGTTTCTGGAGAAGACCCAGGACCCGCCGACCGACCAGATCAACGCCGGCTGCTACGTCTTCGAACGCCGGATCATCGACCGAATCCCGCGGGGCCGGGAGGTCTCGGTGGAGCGCGAGGTGTTCCCGGCCCTGCTGTCCGACGAGGGAGTCAAGGTCTGCGGCTACGTCGACGCCACCTACTGGCGCGACATGGGCACCCCCGAGGACTTCGTGCGCGGGTCGGCGGACCTGGTCCGCGGGATCGCCCCGTCGCCGGCCCTGCACGGCCACCGCGGCGAACAGCTGGTGCACGACGGCGCGGCGGTGTCGCCGGGCGCGGTGCTGATCGGCGGCACGGTCGTCGGGCGCGGCGCCGAGATCGGCCCGGGCGTCCGGCTGGACGGCGCGGTGATCTTCGACGGCGTCAAGGTCGAGGCCGGCAGCGTGATCGAGCGGTCCATCATCGGCTTCGGTGTGCGCATCGGACCGCGGGCGCTGATCCGCGACGGGGTGATCGGCGACGGCGCCGACATCGGCGCCCGCTGCGAGCTGTTGCGTGGCGCCCGCGTGTGGCCCGGTGTCTCCATCCCCGACGGCGGGATCCGCTACTCGAGCGACGTCTGAGGCCCCCTCGCCGGATGTGCGGCGGGCCGCACGCTGGGCGTCGAGTGTGCGGCTAGCTTCACGCTCGGCGAATGGCCCGGCCCACCAGATACGCCAGCGCGTGGTCGGTGCCGTCCGGCAGCGCGCCGGCCGGCCACCAGCGCAGGTCGTCGGACTCGTCGCTGATCGCGATCTGCGCGCCGGCCGGCGCGTGCGCGACGAATTGCAGGTCCAGGTGGCGCGTCGGCACGCCCAGCGAGCACGTGACGGGGTGGACGTGCACGGCGGCCAGCTCGGGATCGATGCGCAGGCCGGCGACGCCGGACTCCTCGGTGGCCTCGCGCAGGGCCGCCGCCACGACGTCGGCGTCGCCGTCGTCGCAGTGCCCGCCGAGTTGCACCCACCGGCCCAGCCGCGGGTGCAACGTCAGCAGCACCCGCGTGCCCGTGTGATCGACCACCAGCGCCGACGCCGTGACGTGGCCCGGCACGCACTCGCGGCGGCAGGCGTCGGGGCGGCCGTGCACGAAGGCCAGCACGGCGTGCCGCAGCGAATCCTGCGCCGGGTCGGGGGCCCGCCAGTCGGTCAGCAGCGAGATCGCGGATTCGCGGAGGCTCAACGGGATCCGCGCCTCGTCCGGCGATCCCGCAGCGAGACCCAGGCCGCGCGGCACGCCCCGACCACCTCGGCGGGCAGGCCGAGCCGGTCGATCAGGACGTGCCGGTCGACGAGGTCCAGCGCCTTGTCGATCTCGCCCGCCTGCAACAACAGGTCGACGTCGCAGGCGAGGTCGGCGCCGGCGTGCGCCGGCGCGGGAAGGGGGAGCTGCTCGGCTTCGGCGGGCTCCAGCTCCAGGACGCCCCCGCCGTAGCTGCGGCCGAGGATCTCGGAGAACGCGAACGTCACGCTGTTGTGGAACGCCGCGGCCAGCGCGCGCGGATCGACACCGGGCGCGAGGCGGACCCGGTGCACGGTGTCGGTGCTCGTGGCGGCCGCCGCGTTGACGGTCAGCCGCGGCGCCCGGTGGATCTGGCGCAGCAGGAACAGGTCCGGGATCCACAGCGACGGGGTGACCCACCACGGCTCGCGGATCGAGCACTTGTAGCCGCGGTGCACGCCGGCGGCCTCACCGGCGCCGATGTGCGCGACCACGGCGGCATCGACGGGCTCGGCCGGCGCGTTGAGCAGCCAGGTCCGGTGGCCGGCGGCGAGGTCGCTTGTGCGGCAGTCGGTGTCGTAGACCAGCCCGGTCAACTGCGCGCTGCGCGAGACCAGCGGGACGCAGTGGCGCCGCAGCCCGAGCTCGCCGGCTTGCGCGTCGGTGAGGGTGAAAAAGCTGTTGCGGCCCGTCACGATGCCGACGTCCACCCCGGCGACGGAGCCGAGCCGGGTCATGACCCCCGACCCCTTGAGCGCGCGCAGCACCCGGATGGCGGCGGGGTCGAGGAAGTACTTGGTCCACTTCTCCTCTTCGTGCAGGAGCGCAGGCGCCGACGGCGCCCGGGAGAGGTCGACCGTGGCCAGAGCGTCGGCGCCGGGGAGGCTGATCGTGCGCATTCGAGCGGGACCCGCGCCGACCACACCGCAGAACAACACCACCTCCTGCTGGATGCCGTCGAACACCAGCCGGTCGAACGTCAGCAGCGTGATGTCGCGAAAGCGGCTCAGCAGGTACTCGCGCAGCTGGGCGGCGTAGCCGACCTGGAGCAGCTCGGCCGGGAGCACCAGGCCCACCCGCCCGCCGTCGCGCACCAGGAGCGTCGCGGCGACGACGAACGGCACCCAGGCGTTGGTCAGCCTGCTCGGACGCAGGCCCTCGCGGCGCATGAGTTCGAGTGCGGGGGCGCGCTCGTCGGCGGCCCAGTTGCCGAATCGGATGTAGGGCGGGTTGCCCGCGGCGCCGTCCCAGCCGCCCGCCTCGACCCCGGAGTCCTTGACCATCCAGGTGAAGAGGTTCTCGGTGTCGACGGGAGCGAACCGCCGGGACTTGGCCGCCTCGTCGGCGATGAGCTCGACGCCGTGCGCCCGGCCGCCGAGCCCGGCCAGCTCGCGCAGGATCGCGCCGTCGCCGCAGGACGGCTCGAGGATGCGCGGACCGGCCGCGCGCACCCAGTGGGCGAGGAACCGGGCCACCGGGGCCGGCGTGTAGTAGCCACCGCGGACCTTGTCGGCCGACGCGGCCGCCTTGCCCGCGAAATTCACGGGTCCAGTATCACTTGCGGATCAACAGATCACCGGGGTCCGCCGCGGCGCGCGGCGCGGGCGGCTCCTCGGCATAGCCGATCGCGATGGCGCCCAGCGGCTCCCAGTCGGCGGGCAGCCCCAGCTCGGCGCGGACCAGCTCGGCGGCGAAGATCGTCGAGCCGATCCAGCAGCTGCCCACCCCGCGGACCGCCAACGCGACCAGCAGGGCCTGCACGGCCGCGCCGACCGCGACGTTGAACATGGTGTGCTCGGCGGCCGTGCGGGCGGCGTCGGGGTAGGCGTGGGCGCCCTCGGGCACCAGGAACGGGATCACCACTTCGGGTGCGTCGTAGAGGATTTGGCCGCGCGCCAGCCGCCGTTCGACGGAGTCGGCGGGGCGCCCGTCACCGGCGAGGTCGGAGCGCCACTTGTCCTTCATGCGGTCCAGCAGCCGGGTCCGGGCGGACGGATTCCGCAGCCACACGAACCGGACCGGCCGGGTGTGGTGGGGGGCCGGCGCGGTGAGGGCCTCGGCGACGGCTTCCTCGATGAGCTCCGGCGGCACGGGCTCGGCGCCGAACCGGCGCACCGACCGGCGCAACAGCTGGGCCTGCCGGCGGCCCATGTCGAGGGCCTCGGCGGTGCCGAGCCAGAACAGGTCCTCCCCGCCGGGCCGCAGCAGCTGTCGCGCGGTCGTGCCGTCGTCGGTGACGACGTGGGCGGGCAGCCCGCGCACGACGGCCACCGGCATCGCGGTCAGCTTGCCCTTGACCAGATCGGCGGCGGCCGCGACCTCGTCGGCGATCGCGATCTCGGTGACCACCAGCTCGTTGCCGTGCGCATCGACGGCCCCCGAATACCCGTGCAGCACGCGAAGACCGGCCGCGCCGACCGCCGCGTCGGTCTGGCCGTTGCGCCAGGCGCGGCCCATCGTGTCGGTGATGACGACGGCGACGTCGACGCCGAGCCGCTCGCGCAGCCCGGCGCGCAGCGCCGCGGCGCTGGCGTCGGGGTCGACCGGGAGCAGCGCCAGCTCGTCGCGGCCCACGTTGGACCCGTCCACCCCGGCAGCGGCTTGGACCAGGCCGAGCCGGTTCTCGGTGATCAGGGTCTGGCCCTTGCGCGCCAGCACGCGCACCGCCTCGTCGTCGACGAGCTTGCGGCGCAGCCGATCGCGCGCCTCGGCATCGGCCGGGGCCGGCACGAGGCGCCCCTCGCACTTGGAGACGACCTTGCTGGTCACCACGACGACGTCGCCGTGGCGCAGCCAGGGCGCCGCCGCGGCGACGGCCGCGGCCAGGTCGTCGCCGGGCCGGAATTCGGGCAGCCCGGCGACGGGCAGGATCTCGACGGCGGCCGCGGTGCCGTGCTCACTCACCGGTCCACGCCCGCGAGCTCCAGCCCGGCGCGGACCATCTCGGCCGTCGCCTTGGGGTCGCTCATCAAGAGCGGCACCGCGCGCACCGCCACCCCCTCGACGTCGGCCCGGTCGCCCTCGTGGATCAGCCAGCAATCCAGTATGCCGGTGGCCCGCCGCGCGCCGAAGTGCCGGCCGACGGCCTCCGCGGTGGACTCCACCCCGATCACCGACAGGCAGGCATCGGCCATGCCGCGCAACGGCTTTCCGCCGATGATCGGCGAGTAGCCGACGACCGGGGCGCGGGCCGCCCGCAGCGCCCCGCGGATGCCCGGGACGGCGAGGATCGCGCCGACGCTGACCACCGGGTTGGACGGCGCCAGCAGGACGACGTCGGCGTCGGCGATGGCGGTCACCGCTTCGGCTGCGGCGCCGGCCTTTTCGGCGCCGACGAACGCGAAGCTGTGCGTGGGCACCTGCGCCCGGTAGCGCACCCACCACTCCTGGAAGTGGATCGCGCGGCGGCGGTCGTCGGCCGGATCGGTGATCACGACGTGCGTCTCGCACCGGTCGTCGGTCGCCGGCACCAGCCGCGCGCCGGGCTGCCAGCGATCGCACAGCGCGGTGGTGATCTGTGACAGCGGGTAGCCCGCGTTGAGCATCTGGGTGCGTACCAGGTGGGTGCCCAGGTCGCGGTCGCCGAGCTGGAACCAGTCGGGCTGCACGCCGTAGCGCGCCAATTCCTCCTTGGCGTGCCAGGTTTCGTCGCGGTGACCCCACCCGCGCTCCGGGTCGACGCCTCCACCTAAGGTGTACATGCAGGTGTCCAGATCCGGACAGACGCGCAACCCGTGGATCCAGGCGTCATCGCCGACGTTGACGATCGCGGTCAGCTCGTGGCTGTCGGTCGCCGGGCCCTGTTGCGTTTGGAACTGACCCAGCCCGAGCAGCTGTTGAATCCCCAGCAGGAAACGGGCGCCGCCAACCCCACCGACCAGAGCGGTGACCTTCACTTGACCTTCACAGGGCTCGACAGTACTGCCCGTGTCGGGATTGTGATGGACACGCCGAAGACCCGAAAACAACAGAAACGCCGAAATTTCGTCACGAGATGATATGGAAATTGGCCATTACGCTTGACCAAGCAGGTCAACAAGTGTCTAATCACAACAGTGTCATTTCCCGGTTGGCCGGCCGATTCCGGTGTCGCAGACCGAGATTCGATCACTTGTTCGAATTGTCTGTACATCAGAACAGTGGGAAGCACTCACTCTCTCAAATCAAAGCTGAGGAGGCGGACGAAGCATGTCTTATGAGCACCTTCGGGGCGTTATGACAGGCACACCGCACACCATGATCGGCTCGGCGCCGGCGGCACCCGTCCGCCCGCACCTGACTGTGGTTCCCGATGCCCCAGTCGCTTTCGAGCCCGAACCCCTGCCGCCGGCGACACCGGATCAGTGGCAGGACCGCGCCCTGTGCGCGCAGACCGACCCCGAGGCCTTCTTCCCGGAGAAGGGCGGCTCCACCCGCGAGGCGAAGAAGATCTGCCTGGGTTGCGAGGTTCGCCACGAGTGCCTCGAGTACGCCCTGGCGCACGACGAGCGCTTCGGCATCTGGGGCGGGCTCTCCGAGCGCGAGCGCCGCCGCCTCAAGCGCGGCATCGTCTGACCCCGGCGCGCGGCGACGCGCCCGCCGCGCAACGTCATTCGTCGTCGATGGTGGGGTCGATGACCGAGGGTTCGACGTCGAGGTAGATGGCCACCTGCGCCACCAGGATCTCGTGCAACAACTCGCCGAGTTCGTCGGTGTCCTTGGCGCGTCGCTCGATCGGCTTGCGGAACAAGACAATTCGTGCCCGCGTGGAGTTGCCGCGGACGTCGACGCCGGCCGGGATCAGCCGGGCGAGCGCGATCGGGCCGTCGGCGATGACCTCCGGCGGCCACTGCACGCTGTCGGGATCCTTGGCGGCGATCCGCGGGATCTCGTCGACGGCCACGTCGAGCTCGGACACCCGCTCCTGCCAGCGCCGCTCGATGGGCTCGTAGGCCTCCAGCACCGCCATGTCGAACCGCTCGGCCCGGCTGCGCCAGCCCGGCACCGTCGGCGGCAGCAGCGGGCCGCGCATGTCGCGACCCCGGCGCGACGCGCGGTAGGAAGCCGACCGGCGCCCGGGCCGATCGCTTTGCGGGGAGCCGCCGGAATCGCCCACGCGCCGATGGTAACGGTTGTACATCGCGGGTCGAGCGGATGCGCGTGTCCGGCGCTTCCGTGGCGTTTGCGCACGATAGCCTTTCGGCGTGAACGTTCCCCGTCGCTGTTGCCGGCCCGGGTGTCCGCACTACGCCGTGGCGACCCTGACGTTCGTCTACTCGGACTCGACGGCGGTGGTGGGCCCACTGGCCACCGCGCGCGAACCGCATTCGTGGGACCTGTGCGTCGGCCATGCCGGCCGGATCACCGCGCCCCGCGGCTGGGACCTCGTGCGCCACGCCGGACCCCTCTTTTCCGAGCCCACCCACCCGGACGAGGACGACCTGGTCGCCCTCGCCGACGCGGTGCGGGAGGGCCGCCCGGGCGACGCGGGCCGTTCCCGCCCGATCGCCGGTGCGCCCCGAAACGGCTTCGACGGGTTCGCCGATCCCCACATCCACGCCGGAACCCAGGCCACCGCGCCGAGCAGCGGGCTGCTCGCGCCGCCTGAGCACCGTTCCGGTCGCCGCCGCGGACATTTGCGGGTGTTGCCGGACCCCTCGGACTAGTTTCGACTGGCCGGGACTGGCTCCCACTTGCCGGGTCTAACGCGCCGCAGGTTCTTCCCGGGCCGATAGGCTGACGCCAAGGGACCCATCATCAGGAGCGTCAGGAGTTCGCATGTCTCGGTCCGCCGCGACCGTCCGGCGCGTCGTCAAGGCGTACGACGTTCGCGGGCTGGTCGGAGAGGAACTCGACGAGCCGCTGGTCGCCGATCTGGGCGCCGCCTTCGCCACGTTGATGCGCGGTGAGGGCGCTCGGCAGGTGGCGCTCGGCCACGACATGCGGGACAGTTCGCCGGCGTTGGCCGCGGCCTTCGCTCGCGGGGTGACGAGCCAGGGCCTGGACGTGGTGCGGATCGGTTTGGCGTCCACCGACCAGCTTTATTTCGCCTCCGGGCTGTTGGACTGCCCGGGCGCGATGTTCACCGCGAGCCACAACCCGGCGGCCTACAACGGCATCAAGCTGTGCCGGGCCGGCGCCAAACCGGTCGGGGCGGACACCGGGCTGAGCGTCATCAGCGACGATCTCATCGCCGGGGTGCGGCCGTACGACGGCCCGCCCGGGACCGTCAGCGATCGCGACGTCCTGGCCGACTACGGGGCTTTCCTGCGTTCGCTGGTGGACACCTCCGGCCTGCGCCCGCTGCGGGTGGCCGTGGACGCGGGCAACGGCATGGCCGGCCACACCGCCCCGGCCGTCCTCGGCGCGATCGACTCGATCACCTTGCTGCCGTTGTACTTCGAACTCGACGGTTCGTTTCCCAACCACGAGGCCAACCCGCTTGACCCGGCCAACCTGGTGGACCTGCAGAAGTTCGTCCGCGACACCGAAGCCGACATCGGGCTGGCCTTCGACGGGGACGCCGACCGGTGCTTCGTGGTCGACGAGGGCGGGCGGCTGGTGTCGCCGTCGACGGTGACCAG
>NZ_LZJH01000137.1:0-1109 GCF_001666745.1 Mycobacterium sp. E2699
AGTTGCCCAGCTGCGCGACCGTCGCCGACGCGCTGGCGTGGTAGCCGCTCATCGCGGCGACATCCTGGGCCCACATCTGCTCGTATTCGGCCTCGGCCGCCGCGATCGCCGGCGCGTTCTGGCCGAACAGGTTCGACATCACCAACGACACCAGGTTGGAGCGGTTGGCCGACACCACCACCGGATGCACCGTCGCCGCCAACGCCGACTCAAACGCACCGGCCACCGCTTTGGCCTGCGCGGCCGCACTCGCAGCTTGAGACGCCGCCGAGGTCAACCACGCCGAATACGGAACGGCTGCGGCGGCCATCGCCGCGGATGCAGGACCCTGCCACGCGTGACCAGCCAACGCCGAGGTCACCGAGGAAAACGATCCCGCGGCCGCACTCAACTCATCGGCCAGCCCGTCCCACGCCGCAGCGGCCGCCAACATTGGCGCTGACCCGGCACCGGAGAACATCCGGGACGAATTGATCTCCGGCGGGAGCACCAAAAAGCTCATGACCGCGGTCCCTTCTCAGCAGCGAGCCCCGGGAGCCAAAGTGTGCCGTTGCTCGGGTTCGCACGCAACCGCGACTGCGAGCGCTTGATCCCTGCGGTCCGGTCCGCAACGATCGTGCGGCGGCCGGGATTGGATTCCCGCCTAACGGGGTATGGGGCAGGCCGGAGAATGTACGTTGCTCCAGTGGCTGCTGAAGGTCTGATCAACGACGATCGAGGGGAGCAGTGATGAACTTTTCGGTGTTTCCGCCCGAGGTCAACTCGGTGCTCCTGCTTGATGGGCCGGGCCCGGGGCCGATGCTGGAGGCGGCGGCGGCCTGGGACGGGATCCGCAGTGAGTTGAGCGCGGCGGCAAGCGCATTCAGCTCCGTGACCTCGGACCTGGCCGGGCAGGCCTGGCAGGGCCCGTCGGCGGCGTCCATGACCAACGCGGCCGCCGGGTACGTGGACTGGCTGGGCGGGGCGGCCGCGCAAGCCGAGCAGTCGGCGGCCCAGGCGCGGGCGGCGGCCGTCGCCTACGAGGCCGCGCTGGCGACCATCGTGGACCCCGGGTCGATCACGGCCAATCGCGGCCAGCTGGTGTCGCTGGTGAACTCCAACCTGTTCCC
>NZ_LZJH01000138.1:0-54085 GCF_001666745.1 Mycobacterium sp. E2699
GGCGCCGGCCCCGCCGGCGGCCACGCCGACCGCGGCGGCACCGCCCCCGGCCACCACGACGACACCCGCCGGGCCGCGGCAGGTCACCTATTCGGTGACCGGCACCAAGGCTCCGGGTGACATCATCTCGGTGACGTACGTCGACGCGTCCGGCCGGTCCCGCACCCAGCACAACGTGTACATCCCGTGGTCGATGACCGTGACACCGATCTCCACGTCCGACGTCGGATCGGTCCAGGCATCCAGCCTGTTCCGGGTCAGCCGGCTCAATTGCTCGATCACCACCAGCGACGGAACGGTGCTGTCGTCGAACAACAGCGACGCACCGCAGACGAGCTGCTGATGGTCAGCAGGTATTCGGCCTACCGGCGTGGTTCGGACAGCATCCCGCCCGACGTCATCGACCGCCTCCTGCTCGGCGCCTGCGCGGCCGTCTGGCTGGTGTTGCTGGGCGTCAGCGTGGCGGCCGCCGTCGCCCTGGTGGATCTCGGCCGGGGCTTCCACAAGACGCCCGGCGGCTCGCACACCTCGTGGGTGTTGTACGCCGTCATCGCGATTTCCGCGCTGATCATCGCCGGGGCGATCCCGGTGCTGCTGCGGGCGCGCCGCATGGGCCTGATCGAGCCGGCGACCCGGCCCGGCGCGGGTGCCGGGCGCACGCCGCACCGGCCCCCGGTGCGCCTGATGGCCCCCGCGCCGCGCACCGCGGCCGAGCGGGCGCGCCAGCCGCGGATGCAGGCGGCGGAGCCGGCGACGGAGTGGTCGGGCGCCGCGGTGGATCGGGTGTGGTTGCGCGGCACCGTCATTCTGACCGGCACCATGGGCGCCGCCCTGATTGCGGCCGCCGCGGCGACGTACCTGATGGCCGTCGGTCACGACGGCCCATCCTGGGTGGGCTACGCGGTGGCCGGGGTCGTCACCGCGGCGATGCCGGTGGTGGAATGGCTGCACATCCGCCAGTTACGCGACCTGCGGGACGCGCGCTAGGCGCACAGGCTCCCTCGGTTCTCCTGGGGCCGGGTCTCCTGGGGCCGCGACACATAAACCTCTGCGAGGACACGCCGAAATGCGCCGCAAGAGTTGATGTCTCGCGGCGCACTCTTGGCTTGGTGCGGTTCAGTGCTCGTCGTGTTCGCCGTTGGAGGAGCCGACGATGCTCTCCTGGTATTCGCGCAGCGCGGTCAGCTCGCGGTGCTCGGCGGCATGCTCCGCCTCGCGCAACGCGGCGTCCTCGGACGGCGGGTCGGCGAACAGGAAGCTGCCGCTGCCGGGCGAGCCGGCGGAGCCCAGCTTGTTCATCCGTTTGGGCACCGGGGCGCCCTCATACTCCAGCGGAATCGCGTGACCGTGCGCGTCGACGGGGCCGAGCGGCTGGTGCAGCTCGATGTAGGCGCCGTGCGGCAGCCGCTTGATGATGCCGGTCTCGATGCCGTGCTCGAGCACCTCGCGGTCGCTGCGCTGCAGCCCGATGCACCACCGGTAGGCGATGAAGTAGACGAACGGCGGCAGGATCACCATCCCGATGCGCCCGATCCACGTCGTCGCGTTCAGCGAGATGTCGAACTTGAACGCGATGATGTCGTTCATCGCCGCGAGGGTGAGCACCATGTAGAAGGCGATCGCCATCGCGCCGATCGAGGTGCGCACCGGCACGTCGCGCGGCCGCTGCAGCAAGTTGTGGTGCGCGTAGTCGCCGGAGAACCGCTTCTCCAGGAACGGGTAGATGATCAGCAGGATGAAGATCAGGCCCATCAGCAGCGCGACCCAGACCGGGGCCGGAATGGTGTGGTGCCAGAAGTAGAACTCCCACGGCGGCCAGATACGGGCCAGGCCCTCCGTCCACATCATGTAGAAGTCCGGCTGCGAGCCCGCCGACACGTGAGACGGCTTGTAGGGGCCCAGGTTCCAGATCGGGTTGATCTGCAGCAGCCCGCCCATCAGGCCGAGCACACCGACGATCGCGGCGAAGAACGCGCCGGACTTGACCGCGAAGATCGGCATCACCCGCACGCCGACCACGTTGTGCTCGGTGCGGCCGGGCCCGGGGAACTGGGTGTGCTTCTGGAACCACACGAACGCCAGGTGCAGCCCGATCAGCGCCAGGATGATCCCCGGCAGCAGCAGGATGTGCAGGGCGTACATGCGCGGGATGATGGCGCCCACGGTCGCGCATTCGTTGCCGATGCCACCGCAGGGGAAGTCGCCGCCGAACAGCGCCCAGTGCAGCCAGGTGCCGATCACCGGCATTCCCAACGTGATCGAGGACAGGGCGGCGCGCAGCCCGATGCCGGACAGCAGGTCGTCGGGCAGCGAGTAGCCGAAGTAGCCCTCGAACATGGCGAGGATCAGCAGCAGCGAACCGATCACCCAGTTGGCCTCACGGGGTCGGCGGAACGCGCCGGTGAAGAAGATCCGCGCCAGGTGCACCATGATCGATGCGGCGAAAAGCAAAGCGGCCCAGTGGTGTACCTGGCGCACGAACAGCCCGCCGCGCACCTCGAACGAGATGTCCAGGGTCGAGGCGAAGGCCTTGGACATGTCGACGCCGCGCAACGGTTGGTAGGCGCCGTTGTAGGTGACCTCGGCCATCGACGGGTCGAAGAACAGCGTCAGGTACACGCCGGTGAGCAGCAGCACGATGAAGCTGTACATCGCGATCTCGCCCAGCAGGAACGACCAGTGGGTGGGAAACACCTTGTTGAGTTGCCTGCGCACCGCCGCCGACGGGTGGTAGCGCGTATCGATGTCCTCGCCTTGGCGGGCCAGGACGTCACCGATCTTCGGGGGACTCAGTTTGGGGCTCATGTCGTCGTCCTCTCCCAAAATGCCGGTCCGACGGGCTCGATGAAGTCGCCGTTGGCGACCAGGTACCCGTTGGAGTCGATCGTGATGGGCAGTTGCGCCAATGCACGCGCCGCGGGGCCGAAGATCGGCTTGGCGAAGTGCAGGGCGTCGAACTGCGACTGGTGGCAGGGGCACAAGATCCGGTAGGTCTGCTGCTCATACAGCGACGCGGGACAGCCCAGGTGCGAGCAGACCTTGGTGTAGGCGAAGAACTCGCCCCAGTTGAAGCTCTCCTGGCCCTGGCGCTTGACCATCCGCGACATGTCGCTGGGCCGGATCCGGATGAGCATCACGGGGTTTCGGACGCCCTGGTTGATCGCGCGGAGCTTCTCCTGCGATTCCGGGGTGGTGCCGTCCCCGTCGGACTCCCGCCACGGGAAGACGGTCTCCATGCCGCCGGCGTCGAGGTCCTCGGGGCGCATCTTGATGAACGGCGAGGAGCCGGCCGAACCGGTGGCACGCGCCAGGAAGATGGTCTCGCCCTTGTAGCGCGGGGTCCACCCGGACGTCCACAGCACGGCCTTCTTGCCGTCCGCGGTCGGCACCACCGGCTTCCACGGGTTTTTGATCAGGCCGCCGGCAAACGCCACCAGGGTGGACAGCCCGAACGCGCCCAGCCCCACGCCCAGCGACAGGCCGACCAGCTTGCGCCGCCCGATCGTCGAGCCCTGGTACGCGTCGGCCAGGTTGGCAACCACCGTCTTGCGGTCGATGTCGCGTGAGGCGCCGTCATGGCGCTCCTGGATCGAAAGCTCTTCGGGGATAAACCTTTTCTGGTACAGGATCGCGCCGATCGCGATGCACAGGATCGACATGCCGAAGGTCAGGCCGTACAGCGGGGTGGCCAGCGTGTACAGCAGGCTGCCCGGGGCGTCCTTCGGCTTGTACTCCCACGGCCAGAACAGGAAGACCAGCAGCAGCGCCACCCCGAAGAAGCCGCCCAGCAAAAGCCAGCGGGCCACGGAGCGCTCGGCGCGCTTCTCGGCCTTGGTGCCCTCGACCGGCCAGCGCGTCTCCTTGTAGACCGTCTCGACGCCGTCGATCTTGCCGCCGAGGGCCACCAGTTCCTGCTGCGACATCGCGGCCAGCGCGGCGTCGCTGGGCTCGTGGGGTGCCCCCGCTCCGCCCTTGTCGGTGTCCGAGCCGCGCACGTCTTGCTCGCTCATGATGCTCGCGCCCCAATCCACAGTGCCAGCCCGATGGCGGCCACCATCCCGATGATCCACGCGGCCATGCCCTCGGGCGCGGGTCCGAAGCCACCCAGGCCGTAGCCGCCCGGCTGCCGCTCCTCGGTGACGGTCTTCACGTACGCGATGATGTCCTTCTTGGCGTCGAAGGACAGCTGGCGGTCAGAGAACTTCGGCATGCTCTCGGGTCCGGTCAGCATCGCGGTCAGGATCTGCTGCTCGTTGGCTTCGCCCAGGTCGGGCGCGTACTTACCCGACGACAGGGCCCCGCCCTTCCCGGTGAAGTTGTGGCACGACGAGCAGTTCAGCCGGAACAGGTCGCCGCCGCGGCCGACGTCGTCACCGCGCAGCGAGTGCATCGCCAGGCTGCCGTCGGGGTTGCGCACGGTGGTGGGGCCGCCGCCGTTGGCCTGCACGTAGGCGCCGATCGCGTCGATCTGAGCTTCGTCGAAGATCGGCTCCTTGCGCGGAGCCTGGGCGGCGCCGGCCATCACCGGCATGCGGCCGGTGGACACCTGGAAGTAGACGGCCGCCTCGCCGACGCCGATCAGGCTGGGGCCGTGGTCGGCCACGCCCTGCAGGTTGGCGCCGTGGCAGGACACGCAGGACGTGTCGAAAAGCTGCTTGCCGGTGCGCAGGATCGCCGAGGAGTTCTCGTCGGCGACGGCCACCTGTGGCGTGGGGGTGAGGACGGCGGCCAGGCCGCCGGCCACGGTCAGGGCGATCAGCAGCAGCAGCCCGCCCGACAACCGCCGCCGCAGGCGCCGTCGCGAGCGGTCGCTGTGCCCTTTTCGCGGCTGGCCACGCCGGGCACCGTTTCGGGTAGACCCCAGTTTCTTCAACCGAGCACTCCTGTCCTTCGCCTGGTCAGCGGATGAAATAGATCACGGTGAACAGCGCGATCCACACGATGTCGACGAAATGCCAGTAGTAGGAGACGACGATGCTGGCCGTCGCCTGCGCCGGCGTGAACTTGCTCATCGCGGTGCGGGCCAGCAGGAAGATGAAGGCGATCAGCCCGCCGGTGACGTGCAGGCCGTGGAAGCCGGTGGCCAGGTAGAACACCGTGCCGTAGGCGCTGCCGGGGATCGTGGTCCCATGCGACACCAGGTGGTAGTACTCGTAAGCCTGGCCGAGGACGAAGAACAGGCCCATCAGGAACGTGATCACATACCAGCGGCGCAGCCCGAACACGTCGCCGCGCTCGGCCGCGAACACGCCCATCTGGCAGGTGAACGACGACGCGATCAGCACCAGCGTCACCGGCACGGCCTGATAGAGGTTCAGCTCGGTCGGCGGCGGCGGCCATTTGCCGCCCGCCTGAGCCCGCGCCGTGAAGTACATCGCGAACAGGCCAGCAAAGAACATGAGTTCGCTGGACAGCCACACTATGGTGCCGACAGCGACCATGTTCGGCCGATTCAGCGAATGCACTCGCGACGTGATCGCAGTACCCGAGGTCCCCACAGCGCTGGTCACATCCGCAAGTATGACGCTTTGTAGTTGTCGAACTCTACCCGGGTCCGAAATTTCTCGAATCGGCGTTCCGCCCGCCCCCACCGGCGCGCTGGGAGCAACGGTTGGGCGGGCGGCTGACCCTCGTGGGACCATCGGCGCGTGGCCGCGTCGCCTGAAGCCCGCCCTCCCCGGGGCGCCCCCGGGGAGTCGCCGTCGTGGCCGCAGGTGCTCGGCCGCCTGACGGGCGGTCAGGAACTGGGGCGGGGCCAGGCCGCCTGGGCCATGGACGAGATCATGGCCGGCGCGGCCGGCCGGGCCCAGATCGCCGCCTTCGCGGTGGCGATGACGATGAAGGTGCCCAGCGCGGCCGAGGTGAGCGAGCTGGCCGACGTGATGCTGCGCCACGCCCGCCCGATGCCCGCGGGCGCGGTCCCGGACGACGCCGTCGACATCGTCGGCACCGGCGGCGACGGCGTCAACACGGTCAACCTGTCCACCATGGCCGCGATCGTGGTGGCCGCCGCGGGGGTGCCGGTGGTCAAGCATGGCAACCGGGCGTCGTCGTCGCTGTCCGGGGGCGCCGACACGCTCGAGGCGCTCGGGGTGCGCATCGACCTCGAGCCCGACCAGGTCGCGCGGAGCCTCGCCGAGACCGGGATCGGGTTCTGCTTCGCGCCGCTGTTCCACCCGTCGTACCGGCACACATCCGCGGTGCGCCGCGAGCTCGGGGTGCCCACCGTGTTCAATCTCCTTGGGCCGCTTACCAATCCGGCTCGGCCGCGGGCGGGCCTGATCGGCTGCGCGTTCGCCGGCCTCGCCGAGGTGATGGCCGGTGTGTTCGCGGCACGCCGGTCCAGCGTGCTGGTGGTGCACGGCGACGACGGGCTCGACGAGCTGACCACCACGACCACCAGCACGATCTGGCGGGTGCAGGCCGGCACGGTGGACCGGCTGACGTTCGATCCGGCCGGATTCGGGTTCGCCCGGGCCGAGCTGCACGAGCTGCTGGGCGGCGACGCGCAGGCCAACGCGGCGGAGGCGCGCGCGGTGCTGGCCGGGGCCAAGGGCCCGGTCCGCGACGCGGTGGTGCTCAACGCCGCCGGGGCGATCGTCGCGCACGCCGGCCTATCCAGCCGTGCTGAATGGCTGCCGGCCTGGGAGGACGGGCTGCGGCGCGCCTGCGCGGCCATCGACTCCGGGGCGGCCGAACACCTGCTCGCGCGATGGGTGCGGTTCGGCCAGCAGCTCTGAGCCCCCCTGCGCCGGATCCTGTTGCCAGGCCAGCCGCGCCGAACGCGCCAGGGCCGCCCACGCCGACCAGGCGCCGGCCGACCGCAGCGGGGTGCTCCACCCGGCATCGTCAACGCCGGCCACCCGCACGATGCGCACCCCTGGGGTGGCCAGCCACCGCGCGACGAGCGCGGTCTCCTCGACCAGCGCGCCGCCCAGCGGGGCCGCCGTCGGCAGGATCGTCTGCGCGCCGGCCCGAAGGGCGTCGACCACCGGCATCGGGGGCACCCCGCGCCTGGCGGCGCCGGCCGCGGCGAGTTGGCCGTAGCGGATCACGGTGAGGTGGTAGCCGCCCTGACCATCGGGCGCGGCGGCGATCAGCTCGGGCACCGCGGCCAGCGACCGCAGCCGCTGGCCGCGCCACAGCGTCTCGATGGCGGTGGCGGTGCGGTCGCGCAGGCGCGCGGCGCTCTCGAAGTGGCGTTGCTCGGCAAGCGAGGCGACGTGGCGCACGGCGGCGGCCAGCGCGGCGTTGTCCAGCCCGTCGATCAGCGCCCCGGCCCCCGCCACGGCCGCCGCGTACCGGGTGGCGGTGACACCCCGGGCGGCCGGGCACGGCGACACCTCGACCTCCGGGCAGGCCGGTCCGTGCAGGGCCGAACGGCCCAGCCGCGCGGTGCACGTCCGCAGGCCGGTGAACCGCGCCAGCAGCGCCGCCGTGTCGATCGCATCGGTGCGGGACCGGAACGGGCCGACGGCGCGGTCGTGCCGCGGAGCCCGAATCGCCGACAGCCGCGGGAACGCCTCGTCGCTCAGCACCAGCCACCACCACCGCTGCGGGAACCTCGACCGCCGGTTGTAGGGCGGGGCGTGCGCGGCCAGCAACCGCAGCTCCCGCACGCCGGCCTCCAGCGCATGCGCGCACTCGACATGGTCGACCGCGCCGGCCAGCGTGACCATCTCCTTCATCCGGCCGCGGGGATCCGCGCCGGTGAAGTACTGGCCGACCCGGCGCCGCAGGTCGACGGCGGTCCCGACATAGAGCACTTCACCCGCCGGGCCGCGGAACAGGTACACGCCGGGCCGGTGCGGAAGGCCTTCCGCGAGAACGCGTTTGCTGCGCTGGGCGGGCGTCACGTCGGGCAGATACGAGCGCAGGTCGGCATAGGTGTGCACGCCCTGGTTGCCCACTCGCTCGATGAGCGCGTGCAGGACGTCGACGGTCGCCCGGGCGTCGTCGAGCGCGCGGTGCGTCGGTTGGGTGGCCACCGCGAACAGCCGCGCCAGGGCGGCCAGCCGCACGCTGGGGGCCTCCTCGCGGCCGAGCACCCGGCGGGCCAGGCGCACGGTGCACAGCACCTGGGGACGGGGCCAGGGGATGGCGCAGCGCTGCGCGGCGGCCCGCAGGAACCCCACGTCGAACCCGGCGTTGTGGGCCACGAGCACCGCCCCGTGGTCCAGGCCGGCGAACTCGAAAAACATCGGCAGCACGGCGTCGATGGTCGGGGCGTCGCACACCATCGCCGTGGTGATCCCGGTGAGCCGCACGATCTGGGGCGGGATGGCGCGCTGCGGGTCCACGAGGGTGGCGAACTCGCCGAGCACGACGCCGCCGCGCACTTTGACCGCCCCGATCTCGGTGATGGCGTCGCACGGTCCGCCGTCGGCGCTCTTGGTGCGTCCGCCGGTGGTCTCCAGGTCCACGACGACGAAAGTGGTTTCGCGCAAAGGGATTTCGTCGATCGGGGTGGCGGCCGGGTGCCAGCGCGCTCCCAAGTCGGCGAAACTCAGCTGAGCCGCACCACTCATGGCGGAGAGGTTAGGCACTCGCACCGACAGCGGTCTGCTTCCCACGCCGGGCGGATCGACGGCGGATTCGATGTCGGTGCCCCCGGCTAGCGTGCGGATCAGCGCGCGAAACTTCAGCGTTCGAACGACCGAGAGGACGGCCCGAGATGGCATACGGCAGCGGCAAGGGCGAGGCGGCGTCCGGTCCGGAGGCACCGGTGGTGATCGACTGCGACGAGTGCGCGGTGCGCGGCCCGGGATGCCGCGACTGCGTGGTCAGCGTGTTGCTCGGCGTTCCGGAGACCCTGTTGCACGACGAACGGGCCGCACTCGAGGTACTCGCCGATGCCGGGCTGGCGCCGAGGCTGCGGCTGGTGCCGATTCGTCGGGACCGTGGGGCCGGTGTAGCCTAATTGCCTTGTGCGCCAAAACCGCTCAAGCGTCTTAGGGGATTGCCAACATTCACATAGTAACGACAGAAATCTTTCCGATTTCTTAACGATCCGGTTTGGACAAACGTCGATATCGTTTCGTAACCTGTTTGAGACCTAAACTAGTCCGACGGCGCTCCTGCAGTGCCAGTCCAGGCCGTTTAAGGATGCAAATTTTGAGGCTCGACTCTATGTACCCCTGTGCGCGTGTCATCACACGTTCTGCCCTAGGTACGTTAGCGGGCTTGGTGGTCTTCTCGGGGGTTTTCGCCGCGAACTCCGTGGCCGATCCGGCCGAGGACGCGCTGGCCAAACTGAATCAGCTGTCCCGCCAGGCAGAACAGACCACCGAGGCGATGCACAGCGCGCAGCTCGACCTGAACAAGAAGCTGGCGGTCCAGCAGGCGGCGGAAAAGAAGCACGCCGACGACCAGGCCGCCGTGGATTCGGCGAAGGCGCGCCTGGCCTCCTTCCAGGGCGCCGTCAACAAGCTCGCCGCCGCGCAATACATGGGCGGCCGCGTCGACGGCATGGAGGCCATGCTGACCGCGGGATCGCCGCAGGGCCTCATCGACAAGCTGGCCGTGCAGCGGCTGATGGCGGCGCAGATGCGCACGCAGATGACGAGCTTCCGGGCCGCCAGCGAGCAGGCCGCCAAGGCCGAGCAGGCCTCCGCCAAGTCCGCGGCCGACGCCAAGAGCGCCGCTGAGCAGGCCGCCGCGGTCCGCGCGAGCCTGCAGTCCAAGCAGAGCCAGCTGCAGGTGCAGATCGCCGTCGTCAAATCGCAGTACGTGGCCCTGACGCCGGAGCAACGCACGGCGCTCGCCGACCCCGGGCAGGTCCCGGCGGCCGCGCCGCCGCCAGGTGCGCCGGCGCCGGACGCGGTGCCGCAGCCGGGCGGACCGCCGCCCGCCGACGCTCCGCAACCCGCCGGAATGATGCCCGGGATGCCGGGGATGCCCGGGATGCCCGGGATGCTGCCCCCCGGCGGCGTGGGCGGCGGTGACCGCGCGACCGTCGTGCAGGCGGCGCTGACCCAGGTCGGCTCGTCCTATGTGTGGGGCGGCGCCTCACCCGGCGCTTTCGACTGCTCCGGGTTGGTGATGTGGGCGTTCCAGCAGGCCGGCATCTCGCTGCCGCACTCCAGCCAGGCGCAGGCTCAAGGCGGTCAGCCGGTGGCGCTGTCGGACCTGCAGCCCGGCGACGTGGTGACCTTCTACTCCGATGCGTCGCACAGCGGCATCTACGTCGGCGACGGGATGGTCATCCACTCCTCCACCTACGGCGTGCCGGTGCGGGTGGTGCCGATGAATGCCGCCGGCCCGATCCACGACGCCCGTCGCTACTGACCCCCTCAGTCGGCGGCGTCGGCTGCCGCTCCTGCTGGCCTGGGTGTTCGCCCTCGAGCTGATCGTGGCCGCGGCCGTGCCGTTCGACGCGGCCGGCGACGGCAAGGCCCGGCACGCGCAGCTGGTCACGCCCGCCCGCAGCCAGGTGGGCGCCGCGGCGAGGTCGCTGGTCGTCGGCGACCGTACGGTCCGGCTCGTCGGCCTGGGCGGCGCCGTCAGCGACCGGCTGCTGTCGCGGGTGGCCTCCGGCATCGGTGGCGCGATCACCGCGGTGACGTCCTTCTGGGGCGGCGACTGGCCGCACGACATCTCGATCCTCGCCACCGGCTCGGACGAACAGTTCCGGGCCGCCGCCGGCGGGGGACCGGCGTCGCAGTGGGCCGACATCGCGGCCGTGACGGTGGCCGACCGCGTCGATCCCACCCACCACGCCGCTTTCGGTCAACGGATCGTCTTCGCCCCGGGCGCGGTGACCATGAACGAAAGCGCGCTGCGAATTGTGTTGACGCACGAGCTGTTTCACTACGCCGCCCGCGCCGACACCGCCGCGGACGCGCCCCGGTGGCTCACCGAAGGGGTCGCCGACTTCGTCGCCCGGCCGCAGACCGCGGTGCCCGCCGACGCACTGCCGGTGCCGCTGACGATGCCGGCCGACAGCGAGCTGGACGAGCCGGGTCCCCAGCGCTCGCTGGCGTACGACAAGGCATGGTGGTTCGCCCGCTTCGTCGCCGACACCTACGGGGCGCCGAAGTTGCGTGACCTGTACCTGGCCGCATGCGGGATCGGCCACGCCGACGTGCGCACCGCGGTGCACGACGTCCTCGGCACCGACACGGCCGGCCTGCTGGTGCGATGGCACCAATGGCTGGCCCGCTAGCCTGACCCAGGTGAGCCGGGTCCTGCTGGTAACCAACGACTTTCCGCCCCGCCCGGGCGGCATCCAGTCCTACCTGGGCGAGTTCGTCGGCCGACTGACGCAGCATTCGGTGACGGTGTACGCGCCGCAATGGAAGGGGGCCGACGCCTTCGATGACTCGGCCGCCGCCGCCGGCTACCGCGTGGTGCGCCACCCCGGCACCCTGATGCTGCCCGGCCCGGCGGTGGACGCCCGGATGCGCCGGCTGATTCGCGAGCACGGCATCGACACCGTCTGGTTCGGCGCGGCCGCGCCGCTGGCGCTGCTGGCGCCGCGCGCCCGGCAGGCCGGCGCCACCCGCGTGCTGGCCAGCACCCACGGCCACGAGGTGGGCTGGTCGATGCTGCCGGTCGCGCGGTCGGTGCTGCGTCGCATCGGCGACAGCACCGACGTCGTGACCTTCGTGAGCCGCTACACGCGTTCGCGCTTCGCGTCGGCCTTCGGGCCCGCGGCGCGGCTGGAGTACCTGCCGCCCGGGGTGGACACCGACCGGTTCCGGCCCGACCCCGCCGCCCGGGCCGAGCTGCGCGCCCGCTACGGGCTGGGCGAGCGGCCGGTCGTCGTGTGTCTGTCGCGACTGGTGCCGCGCAAGGGCCAGGACGCGCTGATCAAGGCGTTGCCGTCGATCCGGCGGCGCGTCGACGGGGCGGCGCTGGTCGTCGTCGGCGGCGGACCGTACCTCGAGGCGTTGCGCACGCTGGCCCGCGATCGCGGCGTGGCCGAGGATGTGACGTTCACCGGCGGCGTGCAGGCCGCCGAACTGCCGGCCCACCACGCGCTGGCCGACGTGTTCGCGATGCCGTGCCGCACCCGCGGCGCCGGGATGGACGTCGAGGGCCTGGGCATCGTCTTCCTCGAGGCCTCGGCGACCGGCGTGCCCGTCATCGCCGGCCTGTCCGGTGGGGCCCCGGAAACGGTGCAGCACAACAAGACTGGGCTGGTGGTGGACGGCCGCTCGGTGGACGAGGTCGCCGAGGCCGTCGCCGAATTGCTGGCCGATCCCGACCGGGCCGCCGCGATGGGCGCGGCCGGGCGCGCCTGGGTGACCTCGCAGTGGCGCTGGGACACGCTGGCCGCCCGGCTGGGCGAACTGCTGGGCGGCTAAGTGTGCGAGCAGACGCAAAAGTCCCCGATTTCATGCCGAAATGGGGACTTTTGCGTCTGCTCGCGGCTAATCCTTCTCGTAGATCGATTCGATGTCGGCGGCGAACTTTTCGGCCACCACGTTGCGCTTGACCTTCATCGTCGGGGTCAGCTCGCCGGTGTCCTCGGTGAAGTCGACCGGCAGGATGCGGAACTTGCGGATCGACTCGGCGTGCGACACCGCCAGGTTGGCGTTCTTGACGGCCGCGTCGACCTCGGCGAACAGGTCCGGGTCGGTGGCCAGGTCGCCGACCGACGCCTCGGCGGGCTTGTGGTTGCGCTCCTTCCAGCCGACGAACGCCTCCGGGTCGATGGTGATCAGCGCGCCGATGAACGGCTTGGCGTCGCCGACCACCATGGCCTGACTGATCAGGGGGTGCGCCCGCAGCTGGTCCTCGAGCACCGCGGGCGCGACGTTCTTGCCGCCGGCAGTGACGATGATCTCCTTCTTGCGGCCGGTGATCTTCAGGAAGCCGTCCTCGTCCAGCGCCCCCAGGTCGCCGGTCTTGAACCAGCCGTCGGTGAACGCGTCGCTGGTGGCCTGCTCGTTGCGCCAGTAGCCGTCGAAGACCACGCCGCCGCGCACCAGCAACTCGCCGTCGTCGGCGATGCGCATGCTGTTGCCCGGCAGCAGGGTGCCGACCGTCCCGATCTTGACCCTGCCGACCTGGTTGACCGTGATGGCGGAGCTGGTCTCGGTCAGCCCGTAGCCCTCGTGGATGGTCAGGCCGACGCCGCGGTAGAAGTGGCCCAGCCGCGCGCCCAGCGGGGCACCGCCCGAGACCGACGCGTGGCAGTCGCCGCCCAGCGCCGTGCGCAACTTGTGGTAGACCAGCCGGTCGAACAACGCGTGCTTCGCACGCAGCAGCAGCCCGGGCCCGCCGTCGTCGTGGGCCTGGCTCCAGTCGACCGCCGTTTGCACGGCCATCGCGAAGATGCGCCCCTTGCCGTCGTTGACGGCGTTCTGCTCGGCGGTGTTGTAGACCTTCTCGAACACCCGCGGCACCGACACCACGACCGTCGGCTTGAACACCGCGAACATCGGCAGCAGGTTCTTGATGTCGCTGGTGAACCCGACCGTGACCTTGTTCGCGAACGCCGACAGGGTCAGTGACCGGGCCAGCACGTGAGCCAGCGGCAGGAAGACCAGCAGCCGCTGGCCCTCGTTCAGCAGCGTCGGCAGGCACTCCTTGGCGCCGCGGGACTCGTAGAGCAGGTTGGAGTGGGTGAGCTGGCAGCCCTTGGGCCGGCCGGTGGTGCCCGAGGTGTAGATCAGGGTCGCGGGGTCGTCGGCGCGCAGCGCCTCGAGGCGGGCGGTCAGCTCGGCCGGCTCCACCGCCGCGCCGGCCTCGGCGAGCTGGTCGAGCGCCTTGGGGCCCGATCCGTCGATGTGCAGCACCCGGCGCAAAGCCGGCAGATCGGTGGTCAGTTCGGTGACCATCGCGGCGTGCGCGTCGGTCTCGGCGAAGGCCACCACCGCTTCGGAGTCCTGCAGCACCCAGCGCACCTGCTCGGCCGACGACGTCTCGTAGATCGGCACGGTGACCGCGCCCACCGAGAGGATCGCCAGGTCCAGGATCGCCCACTCGTAACGGGTGGCCGAGAAGATGGACACCCGGTCGCCGGCCTGCACGCCGAGGGAGATCAGACCCAGCGCGGCCGAGCGGACATGCCTGGCCGCCTCGGCGCACGTGACGTCGGTCCACACGCCGTCGACCTGGCGCTGAAAGATGACGAAGCTCGGGTCATCGCGCTCGTGGTCGAAGACCATGGCCGCGACGCTTTCGTGCTCGCCGACGGTAAAGCGGGCGGGGACACTGTACTCACGCACTCTGATGACCTCGATTGGCTCGTCACGTTCCGGGTGCCGGCTTGCTGTGGCCCAGCCTAATCCGCGCTTCGAGCAGCACGGCCGAGGTCCACCCGGCCCGCACCGCACTGCGGCGCCGGATACCGGCGATTCCGATCGGTGTGTGAAGCTGGGACGGTGAACAGCATCCAGATCGCCGACGAGACGTTCGTCGCCGCCGACGGCGCCCGTGTCGGCGCCGTGGTCGCCGATCCGTCGTGCTGGCGCCGGTGGTGGCCGGACCTTCGGCTGCAGGTCGTCGAGGATCGCGCCGAAAAGGGCATGCGGTGGACGGTCACCGGCGCGCTGACCGGCACGATGGAGATCTGGCTGGAACCGTCGTTGGACGGCGTGGTGCTGCACTACTTCCTGCACGCCGAGCCCACCGGCGTAGCGGCCTGGCAGCTGGCCAAGCTGAACCTGGCGAAGATGACGCACCGCCGTCGGGTGGCGGGCAAGAAAATGGCCTTCGAGGTCAAAAGGACGGCGGAACGCTCACGTCCGGTCGGCGTTTCTCCGGTAGTTTAGCCGGATCAAGGTTCGGCGGTAGGAGTACCGTTTCGGCCCGGAGGCCGGGGTAATCCGGTATGTCGCGGGGCCTACCCGCGCGCGGGAGAGAGGGCAGCAGCCAGGTGGCGGAGAAGACGACGCAGACCATCCACATCGAGGCCGACCCCGGTACGGTGCTGGGGGTGATCGCCGATATCGATTCCTACCCGGAATGGATCTCGGAATATAAGGAAGCCGAGGTGCAGGAGCGGGGCGCCGACGGTTACCCCAAGGTCGTGCGGTTCGTGATGGACGCCGGAATCATCAAAGACACCATGGTGATGTCCTACCAGTGGCCGGCGGACCGCCAGTCGCTGAGCTGGACCCTGGTCTCCAGCTCGCTGCTGCGCTCGCTCGAAGGCTCGTATCGCCTGACGCCCAAGGGATCTGGCACCGACGTCACCTATGAACTTTCGGTTGACCTGTCCCTCCCCATGATCGGAATGCTCAAGCGCAAGGCCGAGCGCAGGCTGACCGACACGGCTTTGAAGGAACTGAAGAAACGAGTCGAGGCTGAGTGAGTCCAGTGAATTCCGGGCGACCACCCCGGCCCGGATCAGTCTTTTCGTCGGGAAGGGCGGGGTAGGAAAGTCCACCCTGGCGTCCGCCACCGCCGTCTGCGACGCGGGCGCGGGGCGGCGGGTGCTGGTCGTGTCCACCGACCAGGCGCACTCGCTGGGCGACGTGCTGGGCGTCGCGGTCCCGCCCGGCGGCCAGGGCGAGCTGGTTCGGGTGCTCGCCGACCTCGAAACCGGGGGGGCGGAGGCCGGCGGCGGCTTCCTCGACGCGCTGGCGCTGGACACGCTGCAGCTGCTCGAGTCCCGGTGGCGCGGCGTGGTCGACACGCTTGATCGCCGATTTCCCGATTCCGAGCTCAGCACCATTGCACCGGAAGAACTTTCGGCGCTGCCGGGTGTTCAGGAGGTGCTGGGGCTGCACGCCGTCGGCGAGCTCGCCGCCTCCGGGCGATGGGATCGCATCGTCGTCGATTGCGCCTCGACCGCGGACGCGCTGCGAATGTTGACCCTGCCGGCCACCTTTGGGCTCTACGTCGAACGCGCGTGGCCGCGCCATCGCAGGCTGTCCGTCGCCGGCGACGACGCCCGCTCGGCCGCGATGGTCGAGCTGCTGGAGCGCATCAGCGCCAGCGTCGAGAAGCTCAACGCGGTGCTGACCGACGGCGAGCTGGTTACCGCGCACCTGGTGCTGACCCCCGAGCGGGTGGTGGCGGCCGAGGCGGCGCGGACGCTGGGCTCCCTGTCGCTGATGGGCGTGCGGGTCGAGGAGCTGATCGTCAACCAGGTCCTCACCGAGGACGAGTCCTATGAGTACCGGAACCTGCCCGAACATCCGGCGTTCTACTGGTACGCCGAACGCATCGCCGAGCAACGCGCCGTGCTC
Organism: Mycobacterium sp. E2699; assembly: GCF_001666745.1. Taxonomy (NCBI): domain Bacteria; kingdom Bacillati; phylum Actinomycetota; class Actinomycetes; order Mycobacteriales; family Mycobacteriaceae; genus Mycobacterium; species Mycobacterium sp. E2699. Next base: position 16,146 of record NZ_LZJH01000138.1, read on the forward strand.
GAGGAACTCGACGCCACCATCGGCGACGTGGCGCTGGTGCTGACCCCGCACCTGTCCGGCGAGCCGATCGGCCCCAAGGCGCTGGGCGCGCTGCTCGACGGCGCCCGCCGGCGCGGCGGGGCGGCGCCCCCCGGGCCGCTGCGGCCCGTGGTGGACCTCGAATCCGGGTCGGGGCTTGGGTCGATATACCGTATGCGGCTAACGTTGCCGCAGCTTGATCCCGGAGGACTGTCGTTGGGCCGAGTCGACGACGACCTGATCATCAGCGCCGGAGGGTTGCGGCGCAGGGTCCGGTTGGCGTCCGTGCTGCGGCGCTGCACGGTGCTCGACGCGCAGCTGCGGGGTAGCGAGCTGACGGTTCGCTTTCGACCGGACCCGGAGGTGTGGCCAAAGTGAGTGGGGCTCACCCCGAGATCGGTCCCGAGCTGCGCAGGCTTGCGCAGGCGATCCTGGACGGCATCGACCCCGCGGTGCGGGCGGCGGCCGCGCTGACGGCGGGCGCGGGAGTCGGGACCGGCAAGTGCCAGCAGGTGTGGTGTCCGGTGTGCGCGCTGGCCGCCTTGGCCACCGGCGATCAGCACCCGTTGCTCACCGTCGTCGCCGACCACAGCATCGCGCTGCTGGACGCGATCCGCGCGATCGTCGACGACTTGAACCGGTCGGCCGAACCGCCGCCCGACGGACCGCCCGGCGGCGGCGCCCAGCCCGACGTCGGGACGCCCGCCGGCGATGCGACCGCCAAGACGCGCTACCAACCCATCCCGGTCACCATCGAGGAGTGACCCGGCCGCGCCGAAGGTGGTCCCTTCCGCCGCGGGTCGGTACAGTTGGCGCAAACACGGCAGGTGCGGGCGAGAGGGAGGGCCATGTGGTACTGGCTATTCAAGTACGTCTTGCTCGGCCCGTTGCTCACCCTGCTCGGTCGACCGAAAGTCGAAGGGCTGGAATACGTTCCGAGTTCCGGGCCGGCGATCCTGGCGAGTAACCACCTGGCCGTCATGGACAGCTTCTTCCTGCCGCTGGTCGTGCGGCGGCGGATCACCTTCCTCGCGAAGTCCGAATATTTCACCGGCACCGGGCTCAAAGGCTGGTTCAGCCGCTGGTTCTTCACCGCCGTCGGGCAGGTGCCGATCGACCGCACCGACGCCGACGCCGCGCAGGCCGCGCTCAACACCGCCGAGCAGGTGCTGGCCCACGGCAAGCTGCTGGGCATGTACCCCGAGGGCACCCGGTCGCCCGACGGCCGCCTGTACAAGGGCAAGACCGGGCTCGCGCGCCTGGCGCTGCACACCGGGGTTCCGGTGATTCCGGTGGCGATGATCGGCACCAACGTGGTCAACCCGCCGGGCACCACGATGCTGCGCCCCGGGCGGGTCACCGTGCGCTTCGGCAAGCCGATGGACTTCTCCCGCTTCGAGGGCATGGCCGGCAACCGCTTCATCGAGCGGGCCGTCACCGACGAGGTCATCTACGAGCTGATGGGCCTGTCCGGGCAGGAGTACGTCGACATCTACGCCGCCAGCGTCAAGGAACGCAGCAACGGCGCCGACCCGGCCGGTGACACCGCACGGATTCCCGAGACCGCCGTCAGCTGATCGCCGACACCGGCGCCAGCGTCTGCGCGGCCGAATCCCGCGACGCTATCCGCGCGGTGACGGTCAGCCCGGCCGCGACGATCACCGCCAGCGCCCACCACACGTAGGACGCCCCGACGAGCTGGCGCCACCAGTTCGCCGTGGTCTCGTGGTGCTTGGGCAGCAGGTCGATCGGCGTCCACCGCATCAGCGCCACCCCGGCGGCGCTCAGCACGGCCAGCGCCATGTTTCGGCGCCGCCAGGCCAGCACCCCGGTCACGAGCACGGTCGGCAGCGCCCAGACCCAGTGGTGGGACCAGGACACCGGCGAGACCACCAACCCGAACAGGGCCACGCAGATCACCGCCAGGATCGGCTCGCCCGCGCGCAGCACCCGCCGCATCGCCCAGATCGTCAGCGCCAGCACCACCAGGCACGCGGCGACCCACAGCGGGAAGCGTTCATGCTCGTTGAGCCCCAGGCGGGCCAGGGTGCCGGCGATGTTCTGGTCGGTGTTCAGCGCGGCCTCACCGATGCGGTCGGTGTGGTGCACGGTGTGGGTCCAGTATTCCCACGAATCGCTCCACGCCAGCGCGAAGCCCAGCAGGGTCATCCCCGCGAACGACGCCAGCGCGGTCAGCGCCGCGCGGTTGTCGCGGCGCAGCAGGAAGTAGAGCAGGAACACCGCCGGCGTGAGCTTCAGCGCCATGCCGAGGCCCAGCAACAGCCCGCGCGGCCACGGCAGGCGGCGCGGCACGCAGTCGGCGATCACCAGGGTCATCAGCACGACGTTGATCTGGCCGAAGGCGAAGTTCGACGCGACCGGCTCCAGCCAGATCGTCGCCGCCGCCGCGATCAGCACGGCCAGCCACAGCCGGCGCAGCCACGCCGGACCGGGCACCACGGCCGACGTCTGCCACACGTCGAGGCCGGTCAGCAGGATGGCCGTCGAGACGACCAGGAGCACCAGCGTCAACAGCGTGATCGCGACGCTGGCGGCCGGCATGTGCAGCCAGGAGAACGGGCAGAACACGATGGCCGCCAGCGGGGGATACGTGAACGGCAGGTTCAGCCCGATCGGTGTGTGGAACAACACATCCCCGCGGTACAGCGGGCGCCCGTCCAGCCAGGCCTGGCCGCCCAGCTGATAGATGTCGATGTCGATGCGGTACGGCGTGTGGCCGAACAGCCGCCCGGCCACGTAATACATCGCCGCGCCCGCCACCAGCCAAAGCAGGCACCACAGCAAGACCCGCCCGGGTTGACTGCCCACGCCGGGGGCCCGCCATCTACTCATGTCGCCCAACAGCGTAATCGGTGCGACCGCGGGCCAGGTGTCGCAGCGCGGCTCCCGCCCTGTCGCGACGTGCAGGCGTAGGTTTCTAACGTGCTCCATTGGTTCTTGTTCGGGGTGGCCCACTGGTTCGCGCACGACATCATCGACCGCGGCCGGCTGCCGCTGCTGTGCTGCCTGGTGGCCTTCATCCTGACCTTTTTCGTGACGCGAACGTTCGTGCGGCTCATCCGGCACCGCGCCGTCGCCGGCCGTCCGACGCGATGGTGGCACCCGCGCAACGTGCACATCGGCGAGCTGCACATCCACCATGTGGCGTTCGGGGTGGTCCTGGTGATGCTCTCCGGGTTGACGCTGGTCACCCTTTCCATCAGCGGCCAAGAGCCCGAATTCACCTTGGCCGCGACACTTTTCGGCGTCGGGGCCGCTCTGGTGCTGGACGAATACGCGTTGATCCTGCATCTCTCCGACGTCTACTGGGAGGAAGACGGGCGCACGTCGGTGGACGCCGTATTCGCCGCGGTGGCGGTGGCCGGGCTGTTGATCATGGGCCTGCACCCGCTGATGTTCTTCCTTCCGTTCTGGCACGCGGCCGATTCGGTGGCCCTGCGCGCCGGCGTGGCCGGCGCGCTGGTGCTGACGTTGCCGCTGGCCGTGGTGGTGGTGCTCAAGGGCAAGGTCTGGACCGGGTTGCTCGGCATGTTCATCGTCGTGCTGCTGGTCATCGGCGCGATCCGGTTGTCGCGCCCGCACGCCCCCTGGGCCCGGTGGCGCTACACCACCCAGCCCGACAAGATGCGCCGCGCGCTGCAGCGGGAACGGCGGCTGCGGCGCCCGGTGGTGCGCGTCAAGCTGTTGGTGCAGTGCGCGATCGCCGGCACCCCGCGCCTGCCCGACAAGCGCACGGTCGACGCGCAGCTCGACCACGACGTGCACCCCGCACCTGCGCCGACGGGGCCCATCCTGATCAGCCGATAGGCTGCGCCGGTGCGGTACTTCTACGACACCGAGTTCATCGAGGACGGCCGCACCATCGAACTGATCTCGATCGGGGTCGTGGCCGAGGACGGCCGCGAGTACTACGCCGTGTCCACCGAATTCGACCCGGAGCGCGCCGGCAACTGGGTGCGCGCCAACGTGCTGCCCAAGCTGCCGCCGCCGTCGTCGCCGCTGTGGCGCTCGCGCAAGCAGATCCGGCTGGACCTGGAGGAGTTCTTGCGCGTGGACGGCGGCGAGCCGATCGAGCTGTGGGCCTGGGTGGGGGCCTACGACCACGTGGCCCTGTGTCAGCTGTGGGGGGCGATGCCGGCGTTGCCCCAGGCGATACCGCGCTTCACCCGGGAATTGCGGCAGTTGTGGGAGGAGCGCGGGTCGCCCCGGATGCCCCCGCGGCCGCGGGACGCGCACGACGCCCTGGTCGACGCCCGTGACCAGCTGCGCCGGTTCCGGCTGATCACGTCCGGTGAGGGCCCGCAGGGGCGTTCGCCCTGATCAGGCGTGATCAGTCGTGAGGAGAACCCCGGTTACCATGGACCGATGAACTGGACCGTCGACATACCGATCGAACAGCTGCCGCCGCTGCCGCCGCTGTCGACCGAGCTGCGCGCGCGCCTGGACGCCGCACTGGCCAAGCCGGCCGCCCAGCAGCCCAGCTGGGACGCCGAACAGGCCGCGGCGATGCGCACGGTCCTCGAGAGCGTGCCGCCGGTGACCGTGCCGTCCGAGATCGTCCGGCTGCAGGAACAGCTGGCCCAGGTCGCCCGGGGTGAGGCCTTCCTGTTGCAGGGGGGCGACTGCGCGGAGACGTTCGTCGACAACACCGAACCCCACATCCGCGGCAACATCCGCACCCTGCTCCAGATGGCCGTCGTGCTGACCTACGGCTCGAGCATGCCGGTGGTCAAGGTGGCCCGCATCGCCGGCCAGTACGCCAAGCCCCGCTCGGCGGACGTCGACGCGCTGGGCCTGAAGTCCTACCGCGGCGACATGATCAACGGCTTCGCCCCCGACGCCGCGGTGCGCGAGCACGACCCGTCGCGACTGGTGCGCGCCTACGCCAACGCCAGCGCGGCGATGAACCTGGTGCGGGCATTGACCTCGTCGGGGCTGGCGTCGCTGCACCTGGTGCACGACTGGAACCGCGAATTCGTCCGGACCTCGCCGGCCGGCGCGCGGTACGAGGCGCTGGCCACCGAGATCGACCGCGGACTGCGGTTCATGAGTGCCTGCGGGGTGGCCGACCGCAACCTGCAGACCGCCGAGATCTACGCCAGCCACGAGGCTTTGGTGCTCGACTACGAGCGGGCCATGCTGCGCCTGTCCGATGTGGAGGGCGGCGAGCCGCAGCTGTACGACCTGTCGGCGCACACCGTGTGGATCGGGGAGCGCACCCGTCAGCTCGACGGCGCGCACGTCGCGTTCGCGGAGGTGATCGCCAACCCGATCGGCGTCAAGATCGGCCCGACGATGACCCCTGAGCTGGCGGTCGAATACGTCGAGCGGCTCGACCCGCACAACAAGCCGGGGCGGCTGACGCTGGTGAGCAGGCTGGGCAACAACAAGGTGCGCGACCTGCTGCCGCCGATCGTCGAGAAGGTCCAGGCCGCCGGGCACCAGGTGATCTGGCAGTGCGACCCGATGCACGGCAACACCCACGAGTCGTCCAACGGCTACAAGACCCGGCACTTCGACCGCATCGTCGACGAGGTGCAGGGCTTCTTCGAGGTGCACCGCGCCCTGGGCACCCACCCCGGCGGCATCCACGTCGAGATCACCGGCGAGAACGTCACCGAGTGCCTCGGTGGGGCGCAAGATATTTCGGACACCGACCTGGCCGGCCGCTACGAGACGGCGTGTGACCCGCGGCTGAACACCCAGCAGTCGCTGGAGTTGGCCTTCCTGGTCGCCGAGATGCTGCGCGACTAGCTTCCGCCACCAGACGCAAAAGCACCGTTTTCATCGGCGTGTTGGGGGCTTTTGCGTCTGCTCGCGGGGAAGAGGCTCTCAGAGCAGGCCGGTCAGGTTGCTGCCGATCGTCCAGGCCACGGTCGCGATCAACCCCGTGAACGCGAGCACGATCGCCACCCAGATCAGCACCATCCGCCGGGCGCGCTGACGGGCCCAGACGAACTCGCTCATCGCGATGCCGGCGAATTCGCCTGAGACCGGCTGATATTCGTACTCGTCGGGTTCGCGCTCGCGGGCCGCCGGGCGGGCGGGCTCGGCCCAGTCCTCGGGCCCGCGGGTCAACTGGCGGGTGGGGTGGCGGACCGGGGCCGCGACCGGCGGGCGAGCGGGTTGCGCGGCCGCCAGGCGCTCGCTCATCCGCAGGTGGTGCAGCGCCGCCGATCGGTGCTGGGCGGAGTTGCGCGGCGCCGGCACCCGGAAGTCCGGCAGGGCGAGTTCCTCGGCGATGGCCTCGAGGTCGGCGCCCATCTCGACCGCGTCGGCGTACCGGTCGGCGGGGTCGCGGGCCGTCGCCCGCAGCACCAGGTCGTCGAATTGCGGTGGCACACCGTCGATCGCCGCGCTCGGCGGCGGGACGTCGGCGTCCAGGCGGCGGTAGGCGACCGACAACGCCGAGTCGCCGGTGAACGGCGCGCGCCCGGTCAGCAGCTCGTAGGTGAGGATCCCGGATGAATACACGTCGCTGCGCGGGCTGGCGGTGCCGTCGCGCACCTGCTCGGGCGACAGGTAGGCGGCCGTCCCCAGGATGACGCTGGTGGAGGTGATGCCTGCGGCCGCGACGGCGCGGACCAACCCGAAATCGGCGATCTTGACATCGCCGTCGTCGGAGATCAGGACGTTCTCGGGTTTGACGTCGCGATGCACCAGGCCGGCCCGGTGCGCGGCGGCCAGCCCGCCCAGGACCGGGCGGAGCACCGCGGCCACCGCGTGCGGCGGCATCGGACCGCGCTCGGCCAGCAGCTCGCGCAGGGTGCCGCCCTCGATGAGCTCCATCACCAGGAACGGGTGCCGGGCGTCCAGGCCCTGGTCATAGACGGCGACCAGCCCGGGGTTTTTCAGCCGGGCGACCGTGCGTGCCTCGAGCTGGAATCGGGTCAGGAATTGGTCGTCGCCGGCGTAACGGGCATCCATGACCTTCACCGCGACCGGCCGGTCGAGGCGGACGTCCAGCCCGCGATACACCGTCGAGGTGCCGCCGCTGGCGATCCGGGACTCGACGCGGTAGCGGCCGTCCAGCAACGCGCCCTCCATCGGGTCCCCCGTCCCAGCTCCGGCCACGGGGCCATAGTAGGTGCGGAACGCCCGTGCAACGCGGGAAGCTGGGCCTACACTGGCGCGATGAGCAGTGTTCCGGCCGGGGACGACGTTCTTGACCCCGACGAACCCATCTACGAGTTGCCCCGGGTCGCCGAATTGCTCGGCGTATCGGTCAGCAAGGTTCAGCAACAGCTGCGGGAGGGACACCTGGTCGCGGTGAAGCGCGGCGGCGGCGTCGTCGTGCCCCAGGTGTTTTTCACGCACTCCGGTGAGGTGGTCAAGAGCCTGCCGGGCCTGCTGACGATCCTGCACGACGGCGGTTACCACGAGACGGAAATCATGCGCTGGCTGTTCACCCCGGATCCGTCGCTGACGATCACGCGCGACGGCACCCGGGACGCGATCAGCAACGCCCGCCCGGTCGACGCCCTGCACGCCCACCAGGCGCGGGAAGTCGTGCGGCGCGCGCAGGCTATGGCGTACTGACCGATCCGGCCTGGGGCGTCCGGTACAGCGCATACCAGGCGGCCAGCCCGCACGCGGCGGCCAGCGAAACGTGCAGCCACGAATACATGCCGTGCGATCCGTCGGGCTTGAAGATCACCATGACCCACGTCGACAGGCCGGCGATGGCCGCGACCGCGCGCCGGGACTGGGCCAAGGGGGCCGCGACGGCCAGCGGCCAGGAGTAATACCAGGGCAGGGCGGCCGGGACGAACAGCACCACGATCAGCATCGACCACGCGATCCCGGCCAGCGCGTCGCGGTCGTCGCGCCGAAACCGCCACCACAACAACGGCAATGACACCCCGATGATCGCGATGCCGATAAAGCGGGTGATCCGCAGCGTGGCGTAGAAGTCGACGGGGAAGAATCCGCTGCACAGGGCGTGGATCAGGTTGGCGACCGCGGTCGGCACCGTCAGCCAGTTGATGATCTTCACCGACCCGGCCAGTGCGGTCAGCCACCCCAGCCCGACCCCGGCCACGGCCGACAAGACGGCGAACACCACGGCGAAGGTCAGCCCGGACATCGCGGTGGCCGCCAGGAACGCGGGGACGGTGCGATATCCGCGCCGGTCGCGCAGGTGCCGCATCCACACCCAGACCAGGAACGGCAGCGAGATCCCGGCGGTGGCCTTCACCGCGATCGCCACCGCGATCAGCACGACGCCCAGGACGTGGCGGCCCTGAAACGTCAGCGCGATCCCGGCGGCCATCAGGCCGACCATCAGCATCTCGTTGTGCACGCCGCCCATCAGGTGGATGAGCACCAGCGGGTTGAGGACGCAGATCCACAGCGCCAGTGCGCCGTTGGTGCCCAGGTGGTGCGACAGCCGGGGGGTCGCCCAGATCAGCAGGGCCAATCCGGGCAGCATGCACAGGCGCAGCAGCATGGTCCCGGCGATCACGTGGTTGCCGGCAACCACCGTGACCAGCTTCGCGATCAGGATGAACGCCGGCCCGTACGGTGCCGTGGTGATCGTCCAGATGGGACTCACGTTGTCCAGCAACACGTTCGGGTTGGCGACCGGACCGACCGCGTACGGGTCGAAACCGTCGCGCAGCAGCGCGCCCTGCGCCAGGTAGGAGTAGGTGTCGCGGCTGAAGACGGGCACCGACAACAGCAACGGCGCCAGCCAGAATGCGGTGGTCGCCCGCATGGTGAACTCGGTTGCGTCGCCGGCCAGCGCGCGCCGGCCCAGCGCCACCCACGCGATCAGCATGAGGCCCACGCCCGCCCACAACACGATCGACGACAGCACCAGCCCGTGGCCGAAGCGCAGCCAGGACAGGTGCAGCGCTTCGAGCAGCGGGTCGTGCGGCTTGGTGCTGCCGGCGCCCAGGCCGCCCAACGTGATCAGCGCGGAGCCGAGGAAGCCAAGCTTCGCCGGGCGGGCCTCCGGGGTGGCGGCGAACGACGCCAGGCGTGAAATATACTGAGCGACAAACCTTTTGGCCGCCAGCGAATCGGCCGCCTGGGTGTGAGTCGGGGTCGACGGGGTTGTCATGGCCTCAGGCGGACCGATTCGTGGCCATCCTGGCCAGCTCGGTCAGTCCGGCTTTGGCCGCCGCGTTGACGGGCGCGACGGCGAGGGTGGCCAGCGCGCGTTCGGTCAACTCGGCGATGCGCCGCTCGGCGGCGGCCAGCGCGCCCACCGACACGATCAACTCGCGCAGTTCACTCACCTGCGCGTCGGTCAGCCGCTCGCCGATGGAGGTACGTAACAGGTTGGCCGCCAACGGATCCGACTTGTCGGCCCGCTCCATCGCCTCGGCGAGCAAGACGGTCCGCTTGCCGGATCTCAGGTCGTCGCCGGACGGCTTGCCGGTCACCGCCGGGTCGCCGAACACGCCCAGCACGTCGTCGCGCAACTGGAACGCCACGCCGAGGTCCGTCCCGAACTGCGCGAAGGCGGCCTGCACGTCGGGTCTGTCCGCGGCGGCGGCCACCCCGAGCTGCAGCGGTCGCGCCACCGTGTAGCAGGCGGTCTTGAAGGTGTCGACGTTCATCGCCGACGCGATCGACTCCGCGGCGCTGGCCTCGCCGACGATGTCGAGGTATTGCCCGCCCAGCACCTCGGTGCGGATGTCGGCCCACACACGCCGGATGCGGCGCTGGGTCTGTCGCGGCAGGTCGAGCCCGAACACGATGTCGTCGGCCCAGGCCAGCGCCAGGTCGCCGAGCAGGATGGCCGCCGAGATCCCGAATTGCACCGGTGAACCGCGCCAGCCCCGGTCGCGGTGCAGCTCCGCGAAGCGGACGTGGGTCGTCGGCTTGCCGCGGCGGGTGGCCGAGTCGTCGATCACGTCGTCGTGCAGCAGCGCGCAGGCGTGCAGCAGTTCGAGCGCCGAAAACAGCAGCAACGCTTCGGTATCGGGCTCACCGGGCGCGACGGCCCGCCAGCCCCAATAGGCGAAGGCGGGGCGCAGCCGCTTGCCGCCGCCCAGCACGAAGTCCTCGAGGGCCGCGATCAGGGCATCGAAGTGGGCGCCTTCAGAGCTGATGTAGCCGCTCTGGGCGCGCCTGTCGCGCAGATACCGCCGGAGTTGCTCGGTGATGGCGCCGGTCAACTCGACGGTTGCCCCTGCTTCTGCGGCTTTTGGGCTCAGCGCGGCGCCCCTTTCCGGTCGGCGTGACGGGTATTTGCTCCCGGGCCGACAGTTTATGTCGCTTCGGCGCCCCCAGTTGCTTCGACTGCCTCACTATCCCGCCCCTATGCTGGCGAGGGTGCCGGGGCGCTGCGGGGCGCAGCGCGGCCGGCCCGGCAAGGAGAGGAGCCGCGTGAGCCTCAACACCATCGCGCTCGAGCTGGTGCCCCCCAACGTCGAAGACGGCAAGGAGCGGGCGCTTGACGACGCGACGAAAGTGGTGCGCTACGCGGCCGAATTCGGCCTCGAGGGCCGGATCCGGCACGTGATGATCCCGGGGATGATCGCCGAGGACGACGATCGTCCCGTCGCGATGAAGCAGAAGCTGGACGTGCTGGACTTCTGGTCGATCATCAAGCCCGAGCTGCCCGGATTCCACGGCCTGTGCACGCAGGTCACCGCTTTCATGGATGAGGCGTCGCTGCGCCAACGGCTCACCGCTCTGTGCGACGCCGGGATGGAGGGCGTGGTCTTCGTGGGCGTGCCCCGCACGATGAACGACGGGGAGGGCTCCGGTGTCGCACCCACCGACGCCTTGTCGATCTATCGCGAGCTCGTGGGCAACCGCGGCGTGATCGTCATCCCCACCCGGGAGGGTGAGCAAGGCCGGCTGAACTTCAAGTGCAACCAGGGCGCGACGTACGGCATGACGCAGCTGCTCTACTCCGACGCCATCGTGGGCTTTTTGACCGACTTCGCCGCGAACACCGATCACCGGCCCGAGATCCTGCTGTCCTTCGGCTTCGTGCCCAAGGTGGAGAGCCGCGTCGGCCTGATCAACTGGCTGATCCAGGATCCGGGCAACGCCGCGGTGGCCGGCGAGCAGGAGTTCGTCAAGAGGCTGGCCGCCAGCGAACCGGACAAGAAGCGCCAGCTCATGGTCGACCTGTACAAGCGGGTGATCGACGGCGTCGGCGAACTCGGCTTCCCGCTGAGCATCCATTTCGAAGCGACCTACGGGGTTTCCGCGCCCGCGTTTCACACGTTTGCGGAGATGCTGGCCTACTGGTCGCCCTAGCTCGGGGGCTGGTCGCGCGGGGCGGTCAAGCGCGGTGAGCGGTCGCGGCTCATCCACGCCAGCAGCGCCACCACGCCGGCCGCCGCGAACGACGCGATGCCCAGCCAGACGCCCGCGCCGGTGAAGTTGCGGGTGTTGGGGTCGGTGTAGCGGGCGTTGGCGGTCATGGTGCTCACCACGCCGGGCTTGAGCTTCCAGGACACCACGTCGGGTTCGACCCGGTCACCGTTGGTGGAGGTCACCACGCCGGGAAAGGCGACGGTCAGCTCGACGTCGGCGTCGTTGTCTGTGACCGAAGTCAGGTCCGCGCGGCCCTCCAGGATCACCAGGTTGCCGTTGCGGCGCAGTGACAGATTCACGCCCTGGGCGTCGGAGTTCATATTCGCCAGCTGCGGCAGTTCGGCGAATGTCAGGTCGGAGAACACCGCCTGCGACCCGACGTAGCCGTCGCTGTCGTAGTTGGACACCGCAACCTTCTGGCCGAACGGCAGATTGTTGGTGTCGAGCTGGGGACCGGAGTCCTTGGGCGTCTTGGGCTTGGCCGCCGCGATGACCTCCCCGGAAACCAGATCATCGGGGGAGATGGTCAGCGACGCCCGTACCCGCAGGCAGCCGCTGGCCAGCGGCACGATGAGCAGCAGCATGGCGAGGGCCAGCAGGCGGCGCCGGCGGAACCCGCGGGCTCGAAGCGGGGAAGGGCTGGCGTGCACGAGGTCATCGTGCCAGATGCGTGGCCCGGCCCTATAGCGGCAGCGCCCGGCCCAGGATCGCGAACGCGCGGGGGTCCCCGGCGAAGTGGTAGCCGCGGATGACGTCGGTGAAGCCCAGGCGCCGGTACAGCCGCCAGGCGCGGTTGGGCTCGCCGTTGGTCTCGGGGGTGGACAGCAGGACGTTCCTCTCCGCGCGCCCGGCGAGCAGCCGGCGGGCCAGCGCCTCGCCGAGGCCGCGGCCCTGCGCGCGGGGATGGATGTGCAACTCCGTCAACTCGAAGTAGCTGTTCATCAGCCGGGCGATCTCGGCGGGGGGCAGGCCGCCGCGTTGCAGGCCCAGGACCACCTGTTGCTGCCACCACTGCCCGGGCGCCCCGGGATAGCCGTAGGCCACGCCCAGCAGCGGGGCATCGCTCAGGTCGGCCGCATCGCCGGCGTCGGCCTCGACGGCGGCCACGCCCTGCCAGCCTGGCCGCCGGACGTGTTCCAGCCACATGGCGGCGCGCTGGTTCTCGGTGCCCCGCGGGTATCGCATCGCCTCGACGTAGACCGCGAGGGCGTCATTGAGGCGGCGCTCCATATCGTTCGGCGGCAGATCGATGAGGAATATCGCCAACTCGCGGTGCCCTCCTCATCCGGTGACTTCATGTATGGGTTCGGCCCCGTGCCGCTGTCGTCATTATCCGACGCGGCTCTCCACGTTGCGCCGAGCGGTCGCGCCGGGGGCCCGCGGGGCCGGGCACACCCGCCGGTTTCGCGTGCCGGTTACCGCGCGGCGTCGCTGAGGGCCACGCCGGGGTCGGGATGCGGCCGGGATAGAATCGCTGCCGAACCGGTGGTACAGCGCAGATTGAGCTCGTATCATTTGTGTTAGTTGCCTTTACAACGGGCATCCGCGTGCTATCGATAGTTACGTGCCAAACTGTCGGCAAGGAGGGACGAATGCCACTCTCCGATCATGAACAGCGGATGCTCGATCAGATCGAGAGCGCACTTTACGCGGAAGATCCGAAATTCGCGTCGAGCGTCCGTGGCGGAGGGTTCCGCGCGCCGACCGCGCGGCGGCGCCTGCAGGGCGCGGCGTTATTCGTCATCGGCCTGGCGATGCTGGTGTCGGGGGTGGCGTTCAGGGCCACGATGATCGGAAGCTTCCCGATTCTGAGCGTTTTCGGCTTCATCGTGATGTTCGGCGGCGTGGTCTACGCGATCACCGGCCCGCGGCTGGCCGGCAGGCCGGACCGTTCCGGGTCGGCTCCCGGGTCCGCCCGCCAGCGCCGCAACAAGGGCGGCGGTTCGTTCACCAGCCGCATGGAGGACCGGTTCCGGCGGCGCTTCGACGAGTAGACCGACCACCACACGACACGGGGTAGCCGGCTGGGCTGCCCCGTTTTTCGTGCTCGAGACTGCAGTGAGCGCGTGCGTCTGCGTCGTTTCCACGATCTGGACGCAGTCTCGGCGCCATCGTCGCGGGGTCCCAACGCGCCGGGTGGCCGCACAGGGGCGTCGAGTCCCTTCTGACGCCCAATCGAGCCCAAATCGAGGCACAGGCGCCGGTTGGCCCCCCACCGGGCCCCACCGACGGGCCCCACCACGCCCCACTCCACCGGTTTGCGCCTCCGACGTGCGGATTTCCGGCGCCGCACTCGCATCGCGACCGGCCCCCGCCGCCCGCCGCCGGGCCACGTGACCCCGATCGGTGGCAGATGACCGGGAAAAGTCGGCGCCGACACCGCAGTAATGGGGCAAAGTGGGGGATCGTGGGGTATGGTGGCTGAAGTGTTTGGGTGACCGGTGTGGGAGGTGAGCTGGTGTTTCTCGGCACCTACACGCCCAAACTCGACGACAAGGGGCGGCTGACGCTGCCCGCCAAGTTCCGCGACTCGTTGGCAGGGGGGTTGATGGTCACCAAGAGCCAAGACCACAGCCTCGCCGTCTACCCGCGGGCGGAATTCGAGCAGCTGGCGCGGCGGGCGAGCAAGACGTCGCGCAGCAACCCCGAGGCGCGAGCGTTCCTGCGCAACCTCGCCGCCGGCACCGACGAGCAGCATCCCGACGCGCAGGGGCGGATCACGCTGTCGGCCGACCACCGCCGCTACGCGAACCTGTCGAAGGACTGCGTGGTGATCGGGGCGGTCGATTACCTCGAGATCTGGGATGCGCAGGCCTGGCACGACTACCAGCAGACGCACGAAGAGAACTTCTCCGCGGCCAGCGATGAAGCACTCGGCGACATTATCTGAGGCGCATGCCCGTGCATCGTGGCCTCTGCCCGAACCGACCCTGGCGTACTTCCCCAACGCCAGGTTCGCGCCTTCGGACAGGGACCTGGGTGCAAGGGCGGCCCTTCGGGCCGACCGAGGTGCGAGGGCGGTCCGCGGAGCCCGGGAAGGCGTTGCGGTGCAAGAGGTTTCAGGCGATTTCGGCCATGTGCCCGTCCTGCTGGAGCGCTGCGTCGAGCTGCTGACCCCCGCACTGACGCGCGACAACCCGGACGGCGCGGGGGCGGTGCTCGTCGACGCCACGCTCGGCGCCGGTGGGCACGCGGAGCGGTTCCTCACCGACCTGCCCGGCCTGCGGCTGATCGGGCTCGACCGCGATCCTGGCGCGCTGGACATCGCCTCCGACCGGCTCGCCCCGTTCGCCGACCGCGTCACGCTGGTGCACACCCGCTATGACGGCCTGGCTGGCGCCCTGGCCGAATCCGGTTACGCTGCAGCCGAATCCGTCGACGCCGTGCTGTTCGACCTCGGCGTCTCGTCGATGCAGCTGGACCGCGCCGAACGGGGTTTCGCCTACGCCCAGGACGCGCCGCTGGACATGCGGATGGACCCGGAGTCGGCGCTCACCGCGGCCGACATCGTCAACACCTACGACGAGGCGGTACTGGCCGACATCCTGCACCGCTACGGCGAGGAGCGGTTCGCGCGCCGCATCGCCGCGCAGATCGTCCGCCGGCGTGCCCGGGCGCCGTTCACCTCGACCGCGGAATTGGTCGCCCTGCTCTACCAAGCGATTCCGGCACCCGCCCGCCGCACCGGCGGGCATCCGGCCAAGCGCACCTTCCAGGCGCTGCGGATCGCCGTCAACGACGAATTGACCTCGCTGCGCGAAGCCCTGCCCGCCGCCCTGGACGCGCTGAGGGTGGGCGGACGCATCGCGGTGCTGGCCTACCAATCGCTGGAAGACCGGATCGTCAAGCGTGTGTTCGCCGACGCGGTCGCCTCGCGCACGCCGGTGGACCTTCCGGTCGAACTGCCCGGCCACGAGCCGCGGTTCCGGTCGCTGACGCGCGGCGCCGAACGCGCCGACGCGGCCGAGATCGAACGCAACCCACGCAGTGCCGCCGTGCGATTACGGGCCTTGCAACGGCTGGGGCAGCGGGAGCAACCAGAGCAGGCGAGCCGGGAAGGCGATACATGAAGGTAAAGCGCGAGACGCCGAAGCGCCGCGGAAGCGGCGACCGTCGTGGCACACGCGACGGTTCGGCCCGCAAGGGCAGGCGCGCCACCGCCGATCCTGCGTCGCCGCGGCGCACGCGCCCGGCCTCGGCCAACACCCGCGAGGCCGGTGCGCACAAGTCCGGCCCGCAAACCAGCCCGAACGCCCGGCCCGTCGAGCGGCCGGGCCGGCCCAAGAGCGCCAGCCAGGCCAAGGCGCGAGCCAAGGCGCGAAAAGCCAAGGCGCCCAAAGCAGTTCGACCCAGGTTGGCGGAGCGGTTGGCCATCCGGCTGGCGTCGATCGACCTGCGGCCGCGGACATTGGCCGCCAAGGTTCCCTTTGTCGTGTTGATCATCGGCGCGCTCGGCCTCGGGCTGGGCCTGACGCTGTGGTTGTCCACCGCGTCGGCGGAGCGTTCCTACCAGCTCAGCCACGCGCGCGAGAAGAACAGGATGCTGCAGGAGCAGAAGGAGGCGCTGGAACGCGATGTGCGCGAGGCGGAGTCGGCGCCGGCGCTGGCCGAGGCGGCACGCAAGCAGGGCATGATCCCGACGAGGGACACCGCGCATCTGGTCCAGGACCCGTCCGGTAACTGGGTGGTCGTGGGCACCCCGAAGCCGGCCGACGGGGTTCCGCCGCCGCCGCTGAACACCAAGATTTCCGACGCGCCACCGCCGCCTCCGCCACCGCCGGCGCTGCCGCCGGAGGTCCCGGTCCGGGTGCCGCCGGCCCCCGGGGGCCCGGCCGTGCCGGCCAGGCAGGGACCGGAGGCGTTGTTGCGGGCCCCGGACGGGTCGTCGACGGTCGGCGGCCAGCACCTGCCGTCGCAGCCGGTCCCGCCGCTGCCGGGCATGCCCGGCGGCCCGGCCACCGGGCACTTCCAGGGGGTGGTGCCGTTGCCGGGGCTGCCGGGCCCGGCCGCACCCGCGACGCCTCCGGTGCCCGCCGAGGTGTCAATCCCGTTGGGGGGACTGCCCGTTCCGCCGCCCGCCCCGGCGCCCGCGCCGCTGCCCGCGGAGGTGCCGCTACCGGTGCAGCCGGGTCCGCGGCCCCCGCAGCCCGTCGCACCCGGGGTGCCGGCGCCGCAGCCGGGCGCGCCGGCTAACGGCGCGCCGTTCGGGCCGATGACCGCCGCGACGCCGGGCGCCGCCCGGTGATCCGCGGCGAGGCCGGGCGGACGCGCCGGTCGCAGCCGGCGCGATCGCCCCGGGCTCCGGGTAAACCACAGAAGGCCAAGGCCGTCCGGCAACCCACGCTGAAGGAGCCACGGCAGGCGAGGAAGGCCAAGCAGGCCAAGCAAACCCGGCCCGACGCGGTGGGCACCGGGCACTCCGCGCGCGAGCGGCGCACCCGTCAGATCGTGGAGGCGGGATCGCGCGGCGCGTCGTTCGTTTTTCGGCATCGGGCCGGCAATGCCGTCATTTTGGTGCTGATGCTGGTCGCGGCGGCCCAGCTGTTCGTGCTGCAGGTCAAGGACGCCCCCAAGCTGCGGGCCCAGGCGGCCGGACAGCTCAAGGTCACCGATGTCGAAAAGGCGGTCCGCGGCAGCATCGTCGACCGTAACAACCAACAGCTGGCGTTCACCATCGAGTCGCGCGCCTTGACGTTCCAGCCCAAGCGGATTCGCCAGCAACTCGAGGAGGCGAAGAAGAAGACCCCGACCGCCCCCGATCCGCAGGAGCGGCTGCGTGACATCGCCAAGGAGGTCTCGACCCGGCTGAACAACAAGCCGGACTTCCAGACCGTGCTGAAGAAGCTGCAGGGCGACGACAACTTCGTCTATCTCGCGCGTGCGGTCGACCCGGCGGTGGCCAGCGCGATCTCCGAGAAGTATCCCGAGGTCGGCTCCGAGCGGCAGGATCTGCGCCAGTACCCGGGCGGATCGCTTGCGGCCAACATCGTCGGCGGCATCGACTGGGACGGCCACGGGCTGCTGGGGCTGGAGGACTCGCTGGACTCGGTGCTGTCGGGCACCGACGGCTCGGTCACCTACGACCGCGGCTCCGACGGCGTCGTCATCCCCGGCAGCTACCGCAACCGGCACCGGGCGGTCAACGGATCGACCGTCCAGCTGACCCTCGACGACGACATCCAGTTCTACGTTCAGCAGCAGGTCCAGCAGGCCAAGAATCTCTCGGGGGCGCACAACGTTTCGGCCGTGGTGCTCGACTCCAAGACGGGTGAGGTGCTGGCGATGGCCAACGACAACACCTTCGACCCCTCCCAGGACATCGGTCGTCAAGGCGACCGGCAACTGGGCAACCTGGCGGTGTCCTCGCCGTTCGAGCCGGGCTCGGTGAACAAGGTGATCACCGCGTCATCGGTGATCGAATACGGCCTCTCCAACCCCGACGAGGTGTTGCACGTGCCCGGCTCGATCAACATGGGCGGGGTCAACGTGCACGACGCCTGGGACCACGGCGTCATGCCCTACACCACCACGGGCGTGTTCGGGAAGTCCTCGAACGTCGGCACCCTGATGCTGGCGCAGCGCGTCGGTCCGGAGCGTTTCTACGACATGGTCCGCAAGTTCGGGCTGGGTCAGCGCACCAACGTCGGGCTGCCCGGTGAGAGCGCGGGCCTGGTGCCGCCGATTGACCAATGGTCGGGCAGCACCTTCTCCAACCTGCCCATCGGCCAAGGTCTTTCGATGACCCTGCTGCAGATGACCGACATGTACCAGACCATCGCCAACGACGGCCTGCGGGTGCCGCCGCGGATCATCAAGGCCACCATCGCGCCCGACGGCACCCGGACCGAGGAACCGCGCCCGGAGGGGATTCGGGTGGTCTCGCCGCAGACCGCGCAGACGGTGCGCGGCATGCTGCGCGCCGTCGTGCAGAAGGACCCGATGGGCTACCAGCAGGGCACCGGGCCGGCCGCCGCCGTGTCCGGCTACCAGATGGCCGGCAAGACGGGCACCGCCCAGCAGATCAACCCCGGCTGCGGCTGCTACTTCGACGACGTCTACTGGATCACCTTCGCCGGCATGGCCACCGTCGACAATCCCCGCTACGTGGTCGGCATCATGATGGACAACCCGCAGCGCAACGCCGACGGCTCGCCCGGGCATTCGGCCGCCCCCTTGTTCCACAACATCGCCGGCTGGCTGATGCAGCGGGAGAACGTGCCGCTGTCACCGGATCCGGGTCCGCCGCTGACCCTGCAGGCCACCTAGCTCGACCCGGCACCCGCCCCCGGCGAGATCGACGTTAGCGTGCGGTCTACTCGCTCGGGTTGGCGTCGATCTCGGCGCTGTGCCCCTTCTCGGTAGGGTGTCAGGGCTGATCGTGCGACAGGGGAGCCGACGGAGGGAGGTGTGGCTGTGGTCTCGGTACCCACCGGTTTGCGGCCCACCGCCGTCCCGGGCGCGCGGTTGCCGGCGCTGGCGGCCCAAGTGGGCGCGGTGATGGCCGACGGGGTGGACGTTCCGGATCTCGCGGTCACCGGCGTGACGCTGCGCGCTCAGGACGTGCTGCCCGGCGACCTGTTCGCCGCGCTGCCGGGTTCCACCACGCACGGCGCCCGCTATGCCGGCGAGGCGATCGAACGCGGCGCCGTCGCGGTGCTCACCGACGCCGCCGGCGTCGCCGAGATGGCGTCCCAGTCCCGCACCGCGCCCACCCTGGTCCACCCGTCACCGCGCCGCGTGCTCGGTGGCCTGGCCGCCACGGTGTACGGCGATCCGTCGGCGAAGCTCACGGTCGTCGGGATCACCGGCACGTCGGGCAAGACCACCACGACCTACCTCGTCGAGTCCGGGTTGCGCTCCGGCGGGCGCACGGCCGGGTTGATCGGCACCATCGGCATCCGCATCGACGGCGCCGACATCCCCAGCGCGCTGACCACCCCGGAGGCCCCCGACCTGCAGGCGATGCTCGCGGCGATGGCCGAACGCGGGGTGGACACCGTGGTCATGGAGGCCTCCAGCCACGCGCTGACCCTGGGTCGCGTCGACGGCACCACGTTCGCGGTGGGCGCCTTCACGAACCTGTCCCGCGACCACCTCGACTTTCACCGCACGATGGCCGACTACTTCGAGGCCAAGGCGGTGCTGTTCGACCCCGCCTCGCCGCTGCGTGCGCGCACCGCCGTGGTGTGCGTCGACGACGACGCCGGGCGGGCGATGGCCGGGAGGGCCGGCGCCGCGATCACGGTCAGCGCCGCCGGCGAACCCGCCGACTGGCGTGCTATGGACGTGGCGCCGATGGGCGCCGGGTCCGAATTCACCGTCGTCGACCCCGCGGGCGTGCACCACCGCGTCGGCATCCGGCTGCCGGGCCACTACAACGTCGCCAATTGCCTTGTCGCGCTGGCCATTCTGGACATCGTCGGGGTCTCCCCGGAGCAGGCGGCGCCGGGCTTGCTGCACACCCGCGTCCCGGGACGCCTGGAGGAGATCGACCGCGGCCAGGACTTCCTCGCGCTGGTCGACTACGCGCACAAGCCCGAAGCGCTGCGCGCCGTGCTGACCACCCTGCGCCGGCCGGGCCACCGGCTGGCGGTGGTGTTCGGCGCCGGCGGGGACCGCGACCCGGGCAAGCGGGCGCCGATGGGCGAGATCGCCTCGGAGCTGGCCGATTTGGTGGTCGTCACCGACGACAACCCGCGCGGCGAGGACCCCGCGGCGATCCGACGCGCGATCATGGCCGGGGCGGCCGGCGGCAAGGCGCAACTCGTCGAGATCGCCGACCGACGCCAGGCCATCGACCACGCGGTGGCCTGGGCCAAAGCCGGCGACGTCGTCCTCGTCGCGGGCAAGGGCCACGAAACCGGGCAGCGCGCCGCGGGGGAGACGCGGCCCTTCGACGACCGGGTGGAGCTCGGGGAGGCGCTGGGGGCCCTGAGGACCCCGCGGTGATCGACCTGACCGTCGCCCAGATCGCCGAAATCGTCGGCGGCACACTGGCCGACATCTCACCCGAGGCCGCGGCCGAACTGCACGTCACCGGGACCGTCGAATTCGACTCGCGCAAGGTCGGCCCTGGCGGGCTGTTCCTGGCGCTGCCCGGCGCCCGCTCCGACGGGCACGACCACGCGGCCTCGGCGGTGGCCGCCGGCGCGGTCGCCGTGCTGGCGGCGCGGCCGGTCGGGGTGCCCGCCATCGTGGTCGAACCGGAGCCCCGCGCGACCGGTGGCGGGCTGGCCGGGGTGCTCGAGCACGACGCCGACGGCTCCGGCGCGGCCGTCCTGGCCGCGCTGGCCGCGCTGGCCAAGGCGGTGGCCGCCGAACTGGTGGCGGGCGGGCTGACGATCGTCGGGATCACCGGCTCGTCGGGAAAGACCTCGACCAAGGACCTGGTGGCCGCCGTGCTCGAGCCGCTGGGCGAGGTGATCGCCCCGCCCGGGTCGTTCAACAACGAACTGGGCCATCCCTGGACGGTGCTGCGCGCCACCCGCAGCACGCACTACCTGGTTCTCGAGATGTCGGCGCGGCACCCGGGCAACATCGCCGCGCTGGCCGAGATCGCTCCGCCGTCGATCGGCGTCGTGCTCAACGTCGGCACCGCCCACCTGGGCGAGTTCGGCTCGCGGGAAGCCATCGCGCGGACCAAAGCCGAACTGCCCCAAGCCGTTCCGTCATCCGGTGTCGTCGTCCTCAACGTCGATGACCCGGTCGTCGCGGCGATGGCCGGGGTGACCGCGGCCCGGGTGGTCCGGGTCGCCCGTTCCGCGCGCACCGAGTCCGGACCCAGCGACGTCTGGGCCGAGGGAGTGTCGCTCGACGAATTGGCCCGGCCGCGCTTTACCCTGCACGCGATGGACAGCGCGGCTGACGTGCGGCTGGGCGTGTTCGGCGACCATCAGGTCACCAACGCGCTGTGTGCCGGCGCGGTCGCGCTGCACTGCGGCGCGGGCGTCGAGCAGGTGGCCGCCGCCCTGGAAGCGGCGGGCCCGGTGTCGCGGCACCGCATGCAGGTGACCACCCGCGCCGACGGCGTCACGGTGATCGACGACGCGTACAACGCGAACCCCGACTCGATGCGGGCCGGCCTGCAGGCGCTGGCCTGGATCGCGCACGGCGGGCCGGAAGGGGGCCCGGGCGCCCGGCGCAGCTGGGCCGTGCTGGGCGAGATGGCCGAACTCGGTGAGGACGCGATCGCCGAGCACGATCGCATCGGCCGGCTCGCAGTGCGCTTAGATGTGTCTCGACTCGTTGTCGTGGGAACCGGGAGGTCGATGAGCGCCATGCACGACGGCGCGGTCCTGGAAGGGGCAGTGGGCTCGTGGGGCGACAGGGGGGCCGTCGCGGTGCCCGACGGCGACGCCGCCCTGGCCCTGCTGCGGGCCGAGGTGCAACCCGGCGACGTCGTCCTGGTCAAGGCGTCCAACGCCGCCGGCCTCGGCGCCTTGGCCGAAGCGCTGGCCGCCGATGACGGCGGGGCCCGCCCGTGAGACAGATCCTCGTCGCCGTCGCCATCGCGCTGACGGTGTCCATCCTGCTGACGCCCGTGCTGATCCGGCTGTTCACCAAGCAGGGGTTCGGCCACCAGATCCGCGAGGACGGGCCGCCGAGCCACCACACCAAGCGCGGCACCCCGTCGATGGGCGGCGTGGCGATCCTGGCCGGCATCTGGGCGGGGTACCTCGGCACGCATCTGGTGGGGCTGGCGTTCGACGGCGAGGGCATCTCCGCGTCGGGCCTGCTGGTGCTCGGCCTGGCCACCGCGCTGGGTGCCGTCGGGTTCGTCGACGACCTGATCAAGATCCGCCGGTCGCGCAACCTCGGGCTGAACAAGACGGCAAAGACCGTCGGGCAGATCGTCGCCGCGGTGCTGTTCGGCGTGCTGGTCCTGCAGTTCCGCAACGCCAACGGCCTCACCCCGGCCAGCGCCAACCTGTCCTACGTGCGTGAGATCGCCACCGTCACACTGGCTCCCGGGCTGTTCGTGCTGTTCTGCGTGGTCGTCGTGAGCGCCTGGTCCAACGCGGTCAACTTCACCGACGGCCTCGACGGGCTGGCCGCCGGCTGCATGGCGATGGTCAGCGCCGCCTACGTGCTGATCACGTTCTGGCAGTACCGCAACGCTTGCGTCACCGCGCCGGGGCTGGGCTGCTACAACGTGCGCGATCCGCTGGACCTGGCGCTCATCGCGGCCGCCACCGCCGGCGCCTGCATCGGCTTTCTGTGGTGGAACGCCGCGCCCGCCAAGATCTTCATGGGCGACACCGGCTCCCTGGCGCTGGGCGGCATCATCGCCGGCCTGTCGGTCACCAGCCGCACCGAGATCCTCGCCGTGGTGCTGGGTTCGCTGTTCGTCGCGGAGGTCACCTCGGTGGTGCTGCAGATCCTGGCCTTCCGCACCACCGGGCGCCGGGTGTTCCGGATGGCGCCCTTCCACCACCATTTCGAGTTGGCCGGCTGGGCCGAAACGACCGTGATCATCCGCTTCTGGCTGCTCACCGCGATCTCCTGCGGCCTGGGCGTGGCGCTCTTCTACGGTGAGTGGCTGGCCACCGTCGGTGCGTGATGAGCGGCCTTGACCCGTTGAGACCGGGCGCGCCCGTGCTGGTGGCCGGCGGCGGAGTGACCGGCAAGGCGGTGCTGGCCGCGCTGACCCGGTTCGGCGCGGCGCCGACGCTGTGCGACGACGACCCGGCCACGCTGCGCCGGTACGCCGACGGCGGGGTGGCCACCGCGCCGACGTCGACGGCGGTCGGGCGGGTCTCCGAATACGCGCTGGTGGTGACCAGTCCCGGCTTCTCGCCGGCCACGCCGCTGCTCGCCGCCGCGGCGACGGCCGGCGTGCCCATCTGGGGCGACGTGGAACTGGCCTGGCGACTCGACGCCGCGGGCCGCTACGGGCCGCCGCGCCGCTGGCTGGTGGTGACCGGGACGAACGGCAAGACCACGACGACGTCGATGCTGCACGCCATGCTGACCGCCGCCGGAAAAAGCAGCGTGCTGTGCGGCAACATCGGCGATCCGGTCCTGGACGTGCTCGACCAGCCCGCCGACCTGCTGGCCGTCGAGGCGTCCAGCTTCCAGCTGCACTGGGCGCCCTCGCTGCGGCCCGAGGCCGGCGTCGTCCTCAACATCGCCGAGGACCACCTCGACTGGCATGCCACGATGGCCGAATACACCGCGGCCAAGGCCCGGGTACTCGACGGCCGGGTCGCCGTGGTCGGGCTGGACGACGTCCGGGCTGCCGCGCTGCTGGGCACCGCCGCCGCGCCGGTCCGGGTCGGCTTCCGGCTCGGCGAGCCCGGCCCGGGCGAGCTCGGCGTGCGCGACGGCCAGCTGATCGACCGGGCCTTCGCCGACGACCTGGCGCTGCTGCCGGCCGGCGCGATACCCGTGCCGGGCCCGGTCGGCGTGCTCGACGCCCTGGCCGCGGCGGCCCTCGCCCGCAGCGTCGGCGTGCCCCCTGAAGCCATCGCCGGGGCGGTCGCGTCGTTCCGGTTGGGCCGGCACCGGGCGGAAGTCGTGGCCGTCGCCGACGGGATCACCTACGTCGACGACTCCAAGGCCACCAACCCGCACGCCGCCGAGGCGTCGGTGCTGGCCTACCCGCGCGTGGTGTGGGTGGCCGGCGGTTTGCTGAAGGGCGCATCGGTCGACGCCGAGGTCGCCAGGATCGCATCCCGGCTGGTCGGGGCGGTGCTCATCGGCCGGGATCGCGCCGAGGTTGCGGAGGCGTTATCGCGACACGCGCCGGATGTCCCCGTCGTCCACGTTGTGACAGGCGAGGATGCTGGTATGAACGCGACTGCTGTGGTTCCTGATACAGATGTGATAGAAGTGAAACCGTCGGACGGGGACCTCGGCGCTCGCGTGATGACCGCGGCCGTGGCCGCAGCGCGGGAGCTCGCGAAGCCGGGCGACACGGTGCTGTTGGCGCCGGCCGGCGCGTCGTTCGACCAGTTCGCCGGCTACGCCGCCCGGGGTGACGCGTTCGCCGCCGCCGTGCGCGCGGCGATCCGGTAGGTGGGCGTGGCTAACCCGCTCGCCCGGCGGTTGCGCCGGGGCAGGAAGACCCAGGACGCCGCGCCCGAGCCCCGCGGGGCGGAAGCGGCGGACCAGGCCGCAGACGCCCCCGATGCCGCCGACGCCGCCGACGCCTCCGACGACGCGGACGCCGCCACGGACGTCATCGACACCGCCGCCGAGCCCGCCGAAGTCGTGGCCCCGGGGGCCGCGAAGGCCGCCAAGGCGAGGCTCGCCGCCATGCCGGGGGGTTTGCGCAGCCGGTTCGGCGCCTGGCTGGGCCGGCCGATGACGTCGTTTCACCTGATCATCGCCGTGACGGGGCTGCTGACGACGCTCGGTCTGATCATGGTGCTGTCCGCCTCGGGCGTGCGCTCCTACGGCGCCGACGGGTCGGCCTGGGTGATCTTCGCCAAGCAGGTCTTGTGGACGGTCATCGGGCTGATCGCGGCCTACGTCGCGATGCGGGTGTCGGTGCGGTTCATCAGGCGCGTCGCGTTCACCGGCTATGTCATCACCATCATCCTCCTGGTCCTGGTGCTGGTTCCCGGGATCGGCAACCTGGCCAACGGCTCGCGGAAGTGGTTCGTGATCGCCGGCTTCTCGATGCAGCCCTCCGAGCTGGCGAAGATCGCGTTCGCGATCTGGGGCGCCCACCTGCTGGCCGCCCGGCGCATGGAGCGGGCCTCGCTGCGCGAGATGCTGATCCCCCTGGTCCCGGCCGCGGTCATCGCGCTGGCGCTGATCGTCGCCCAGCCCGACCTCGGGCAGACCGTGTCGCTGGGCATCATCCTGCTGGCCCTGCTGTGGTACGCCGGGCTGCCGCTGCGCGTGTTCGTCACCTCGCTGGTGGCCGTCTTCATGGCCGGCGCGGTGCTCGCGATGTCGGCGGGTTACCGCTCGGACCGGGTGCGGTCCTGGATCAACCCCGAGAACGACCCGCAGGACACCGGCTACCAGGCCCGGCAGGCCAAGTTCGCGCTCGCGCACGGCGGCATCTTCGGCGACGGCCTCGGCCAGGGCGTCGCCAAGTGGAACTACCTGCCCAACGCCCACAACGACTTCATCTTCGCCATCATCGGCGAGGAGCTGGGCTTCATCGGCGCGTTCGGGTTGCTGGCCCTGTTCGGGCTGTTCGCCTACACCGGGATGCGAATCGCGCGCCGGTCGGCCGACCCGTTCCTGCGGTTGGTGACCGCCACCACGACCATGTGGATCCTGGGTCAGGCGTTCATCAACATCGGCTATGTGATCGGCGTGCTCCCGGTGACAGGCCTGCAGCTGCCACTCATCTCCGCGGGCGGAACATCAACGGCCGCAACGCTATTCATGATCGGCATCATGGCCAACGCGGCCCGGCACGAACCCGAGGCGGTGGCCGCGCTGCGGGCCGGCCGGGACGACAAGATGACCCAGCTGCTGCGGCTGCCGCTGCCCCGGCCGTACGTCCCGAGCCGCATCGAGGCGTTCCGCGACCGCAAGCGGGAGGGCACCGCCGCGCCGCGGACCGGCCCGAAGGCGCCCGCCCGGAAGGCGAAGCGCAACCCCGACAAGCCGCTGCGCAAGGCCACCGGCCGAACGGCCACCCCGACGGCGCGCCAGTCTGGGGGCGCCGCGCGGGGGCGGGGAGGGCATCATGGATCAAGCCAGCGGTACGCCGGTCAGCGTCCGACACGGCGGGCACGCACATTGGAAGGTCAGCGTTACGGGTGAACGGCACGATCGGACAGCCGGCCGGCGGGCTGGGGGGCAACCCCTCGCCCGCCGGTGCCGCATCATCGGCCGATGATGCGTCATCGGTTGATTCCCCCCTGTCGGTGGTGCTGGCCGGCGGCGGCACGGCCGGCCACGTCGAGCCGGCGATGGCCGTCGCCGACGCGCTGTCCGCGCTGGATCCGCACGTCAGGATCACCGCGCTGGGCACCCCGCGCGGGCTGGAGACCCGGCTGGTGCCCGAGCGCGGCTATCACCTCGAGCTGATCACGCCGGTCCCGCTGCCGCGCAAGCCCAGCGGTGACCTGGCGCGGCTCCCGCCGAGGGTGTGGCGCGCCGTCCGGGAGACCCGCGCGGTGCTCGACGCCGTCGACGCCGACGTGGTGATCGGTTTCGGCGGCTACGTGGCCGTGCCGGCCTACCTGGCCGCGCGCGGCGGGCTGGGCCGCAGGCGCCGGGTCCCGGTCGTGATCCACGAGGCCAACGCCCGCGCCGGGCTGGCCAACCGGGTCGGCGCCCGCCGCGCCGACCGGGTGCTCTCGGCGGTGCCGGACTGCGGCCTGCCGCGGGCCGAGGTGGTCGGCGTGCCGATCCGGGCCACCCTCACCGCGCTCGACCGCGCCGCGCTGCGCGCCGAAGCCCGACGGCACTTCGGCTTCGCCGACGACGCGCGGGTGCTGCTGGTGTTCGGCGGCTCGCAGGGCGCCGTCTCGCTCAACCGGGCCGTGTCCGCTGCGGCCGCCGACCTGGCCGACGCCGGGGTCAGCGTGCTGCACGCGCACGGGCCCAAGAACACGCTGGACCTGCGCGAGCCCCAACCCGGCGACCCGCCCTACGTCGCGGTGCCCTACCTCAACCGGATGGACCTGGCCTACGCCGCCGCCGACCTGGCGATCTGCCGGTCCGGCGCGATGACGGTCGCCGAAGTCTCGGCGGTCGGCCTGCCGGCCATCTACGTGCCGCTGCCCATCGGCAACGGCGAGCAGCGGCTCAACGCGCTGCCGGTGGTCAACGCCGGCGGGGGCATGGTCGTCGCCGATGCCGACCTCACCCCGGCCCTGGTCGCCCGCGAGGTGGCCGGCCTGCTCACCGATCCGCCGCGGCTGGCGGCGATGACGGCCGCCGCCGCCCGGGTGGGCCACCCCGACGCCGCGCGCCAGGTGGCCCAGGCGGCGCTGGACATCGCGCGACGGGCGCGGGTCGGCGGGAGAAACACGTGAACGCCGAGCTGCCCCCCGAATTGCACAGGGTGCACATGGTCGGCATCGGCGGAGCCGGAATGTCGGGCATCGCCCGCATCCTGCTGGACCGCGGCGGGCTGGTGTCGGGGTCCGACGCCAAGGAATCGCGCGGCCTGCACGCGCTGCGGGCCCGGGGCGCCCAGATCCGCGTCGGCCACGACGCGTCGGCGCTGGATCTGTTGCCCGGCGGCGTCACGGCGGTCATCACCACCCACGCCGCCATCCCGAAGACCAACCCCGAGCTGGTCGAGGCCCGGCGCCGCGGCATCCCGGTGATCTTGCGCCCGGCCGTGCTGGCCAAGCTGATGGCCGGGCGCACCACGTTGATGGTCACCGGCACGCACGGCAAGACGACGACGACGTCGATGCTGATCGTGGCCCTGCAGCACTGCGGACGGGACCCGTCGTTCGCCGTCGGCGGCGACCTGGGGGAGGCCGGCACCAACGCCCACCACGGCAGCGGCGACTGCTTCGTCGCCGAGGCCGACGAAAGCGACGGCTCGCTGCTGGAGTACGCGCCCAACGTCGCGGTGGTGACCAACATCGAGACCGATCACCTGGACTTCTACGGCAGCGCCGATGCCTACGTCGCGGTGTTCGATTCCTTCGTGGAGCGGCTGGCCCCCGGCGGGGCGCTCGTGGTCTGCACCGACGACCCCGGCGCGGCGGCGCTGGCCGAACGCACCGCGGAGCTGGGCATCCGGGTCCTGCGCTACGGCTCGGCGGGTGACGGCTTGGCCGCCAGGCTGCTGTCGTGGGAGCAGCAGGGCACCGAGGCCGTCGCGCACATCCAACTCGCGGGCGACGCGCACCCGCGCGTGATGCGGCTGTCGGTGCCCGGCCGGCACATGGCGCTCAACGCGCTGGGCGCCCTGCTGGCGGCGATCGAGATCGGCGCCTCGCCCGACGAGGTGCTCGACGGGCTGGCCGGATTCGAGGGCGTGCGCCGCCGATTCGAACTGGTCGGAACGTCCGGGACCGGCCCCGAAACGGTCCGGGTGTTCGACGACTACGCCCACCACCCCACGGAGATCAGCGCCACGCTGGCGGCGGTTCGCGCCGTGCTTCAGCGGGATGGTGACCCCGGTGGTCGCTGCATCGTGGTGTTTCAGCCCCATTTATATTCGCGCACAAAGACTTTCGCGGCCGAGTTCGGTCGCGCGCTGGACGCCGCCGATCAGGTGTTCGTCCTCGACGTCTACGGCGCCCGCGAAAAACCGCTCACCGGCGTCAGCGGTGCGAGCGTCGCCGAACACGTCAGTGTGCCGGTGCGCTACCTGCCGGACTTCTCGGCGGTCGCCGAGGAGGTCGCCGCGGCCGCGGGCCCCGGGGACGTCGTCGTCACGATGGGCGCGGGCGACGTCACCCTGCTGGGCCCTGAGATCGTGACCGCGCTGCGGGTGCGGGCCAACCGTAGCGCGCCGGGCAGACCGGGGATTCTGCGATGACCGAGCCGAACGAGCCCGCGCCGGCCGACCCCGAGCGCGCCGACGGCGTGATCACCGAGCCGATCGCGACCGGGGCGCCCGCCGACGCGTCGCAGCCGGATCAGGCCGAATTCGAGGGGCCGCGCCGGCGGGCCCGCCGCGAGCGGGCGGAGCGCCGCGCCGCGCAGGCCCGCGCCCGAGCCATCGAGGAGGCCCGCCGCGAGGCCAAGCGCCGGGCCAGCGGGCGCATCGCCAACCAGCCCAAACCGGCGGCCCGCGGCGTGGTGCGGGGGCTGAAGATGCTGCTCGCCAGCGTCATCGTGGCCATCGTCGGGGTCGGTCTCGGGCTCATCCTCTATTTCACGCCCGCGATGTCGGCGCGCACCATCGTCGTCACCGGGATCGGCACGGTGACGCGCGAGGAGGTGCTCGACGCCGCGCGGGTGCGTCCCGGGACGCCGCTGCTGCAGATCAACACCAACCAGGTCGCCGAGCGGGTGGCCGCGATCCGGCGGGTGGCCAGCGCCCGAGTGCAGCGCCAGTACCCGTCGGCGCTGCGGATCACCATCGTCGAGCGAGTTCCGTTGGTGGTGAAGGACTTTCCCGACGGGCCGCACCTGTTCGACCGCGACGGCGTCGACTTCGCGACCGCGCCGCCGCCGCCGGCGCTGCCCTACATCGACGTGGCCAATCCCGGGCCGAACGACCCGACGACCAAGGCGGCGCTGCAGGTGCTGATCGCCCTGCGCCCGGAGGTCGCCGGTCAGGTGAGCCGGATCGCGGCCCCGTCGGTGGCCTCGATCACCCTGACGCTGGGCGACGGGCGGGTGGTGATTTGGGGGACCACCGACCGCACCGAGGAGAAGGCGGAAAAGCTGGCCGCCCTGTTGACCCAGCCGGGCAAGACCTACGACGTGTCCAGCCCCGACCTGCCGACCGTCAAGTAGCTTTCGCGCGCGAATGTGCGGCCAGCCGCACGTTCGGCGCCGAATGTGAGGCCAGCCGCACACTCGGCAACTGCAAAATTTGCGTGCCGCGCGTCGGCGCGCCTGCGGGATAAGCGCGCGTACTACCCATACCGTTCTGTTTGCGCGGAACTACTTGACATAACTCTAACTCTATGGTTGAGGTTGAGGGTTTGCCAGGCCGACACACCGAGTCCCACCAGGGAGGAAGACGAATGATGACCCCCCCGCACAACTACTTGGCCGTCATCAAGGTCGTGGGCATCGGTGGCGGCGGCGTGAACGCCGTCAACCGGATGATCGAACAGGGCCTCAAGGGCGTGGAGTTCATCGCGATCAACACCGACGCCCAGGCGCTGTTGATGAGCGACGCCGACGTCAAGCTCGACGTGGGGCGCGACTCCACCCGAGGGCTGGGCGCCGGAGCGGACCCGGAGGTCGGGCGCAAGGCCGCCGAGGACGCCAAGGACGAGATCGAGGAGTTGCTGCGCGGCGCGGACATGGTGTTCGTCACCGCCGGCGAGGGCGGCGGCACCGGCACCGGCGGGGCGCCCGTCGTGGCCAGCATCGCCCGCAAGCTGGGCGCCCTGACCGTCGGCGTCGTCACCCGGCCGTTCTCCTTCGAGGGCAAGCGGCGCGGCAATCAGGCCGAAAGTGGCATCGCCGCGCTGCGGGAGAGCTGCGACACCCTCATCGTGATCCCCAATGACCGGCTGCTGCAGATGGGTGACGCCGCGGTGTCGCTGATGGACGCGTTCCGCAGCGCCGACGAGGTGCTGCTCAACGGCGTGCAGGGCATCACCGACCTGATCACCACCCCCGGTCTGATCAACGTGGACTTCGCCGACGTCAAGGGCATCATGTCCGGCGCCGGGACGGCATTGATGGGCATCGGCTCGGCGCGCGGCGAGGGCCGGTCGCTCAAGGCCGCCGAGATCGCCATCAACTCGCCGCTCCTGGAAGCCTCGATGGAGGGCGCGCAGGGCGTGCTGATGTCTATCGCCGGCGGCAGCGACCTGGGCCTGTTCGAGATCAACGAGGCCGCTTCGCTGGTGCAGGACGCCGCCCACCCGGACGCCAACATCATCTTCGGCACCGTGATCGACGACTCGCTGGGCGACGAGGTGCGGGTCACCGTCATCGCAGCGGGCTTCGAGGCCACCGGACCGGGCCGCAAGCCGGTCATCGGCAGCACCGCCGAGGAAAAAGGCGGCGCGCACCGCATCGAATCCGCCAAGGCCGGCAAGCTCAGCTCGACGCTGTTCGAGCCCGTCGACGCGGTCAGTGTCCCGATTCACACCAACGGTTCGACCCTGAACATCGGTGGCGACGACGACGACGTCGACGTGCCGCCTTTCATGCGCCGCTGAGTCTCATGTCGGTGACAACCGGACCCCGGCGCGCGTCGGGGCGGCATGGCCGACATTGCTTTTCGGATACTGGTGACGTGAGCGTTCGCATCCGTCGGGTGACCACCACCCGCGCCGGCGGGATCTCGGCGCCGCCGTTCGACACCTTCAACCTCGGTGACCACGTCGGCGACGACCCCGCGGCGGTGGCGGCCAACCGCAAGCGGCTGGCCGACGCGATCGGCCTGGGCGCCGACCGGATCGTGTGGATGAACCAGGTGCACGGCGATCGGGTCGAGGTCGTCGACGGACCGCAGGCTGCCGCGGTCGACGAGACCGACGCGTTGGTCACCGGAACGGCGCGCCTGGCGCTGGCGGTGGTGACCGCCGACTGCGTGCCGGTGCTGCTGGCCGACGCGCGCGCCGGTGTGATCGCCGCCGTGCACGCCGGCCGCGTCGGCGCGCAGCGCGGGGTGGTGACCCGCGCGATCGCGGCGATGCTGGCGCGGGGCGCGCGGGCCGGCGACATGTCGGCGCTGCTGGGCCCGGCGGTCAGCGGTCGCAACTACGAGGTGCCCGCCGCGATGGCCGACGAGGTCGAGGCGGCGTTGCCGGGCAGCCGCACCACCACCGCGGCCGGCACTCCCGGGCTCGACCTGCGCGCCGGAATCGCTTGCCAGCTCCGCGATTTGGGCGTCACGGCGATCGACGTCGATCCGCGCTGCACGGTGGACGACCGGGCGCTGTTCAGTCATCGCCGGGACGCGCCGACCGGGCGCCTGGCGTCGCTGATCTGGATGGAGTGACCGATGGCGGGGGACCTGCCGGCCCACGAGCATGGCGACCGCGAATCGGAATTGACGCATGCGCTGGCCGCGGTGCGTTCGCGACTTGCGGGTGCCGCGGAAGCGGCGGGCCGCAATGTCAGCGAAATTGAACTTCTCCCTATTACCAAATTCTTTCCAGCAACCGATGTTGCGATTTTGTCTCGATTGGGTTGTCGGTGCGTCGGCGAATCCCGCGACCAGGAAGCGACGGCGAAGGTCGCCGAAGTCGACCGGTTGGCGGCCAGTTCCGGGCTTGCCGAGTTGCGGAATATGCACTGGCACATGGTGGGCCGGATTCAGCGAAACAAGGCGCGTTCGCTGGCGCGGTGGGCGCACACGGCCCACTCGATCGACAGCACGCGCCTGGTCGCCGCGCTCGACCGGGCGGTGTCGGCGGCCCTGGCCGACGGCCGCCGCCAGGAGCCGCTGCGCGTCTACGTCGAGGTCAGCCTCGACGGCGACGTCTCCCGCGGCGGCGTCGACGTCACCGCGCCCGGCGCCGTCGATGAGGTCTGCGCGCAGGTCGCGGGATCCCGAAGCCTGGAACTGCTCGGCCTGATGGGCATCCCGCCGCTGGACTGGGACCCCGCGCGGGCCTTCGAGCTGCTGCGATCCGAGCACCGCAGGGTGCTGGAATCGCACCCGAACGCCGTCGGACTGTCCGCCGGCATGTCCAACGATTTCGAAATAGCCGTCAAACATGGTTCGACGTGTGTGCGTGTCGGTACCGCGCTATTGGGTCCGAGGCGGCTACCGTCACCGTGAGTAGTCACTGTAGTCACATCTTCATCACAGACACCAATACTCCCAGGGGCTAGAAGGGTTTACGCGATGAGCACACTGCACAAAGTCAAGGCCTACTTCGGTATGGCTCCGATGGAGGACTACGACGACGAGTACTACGACGACCGGGCGCCCTCCCGCGGCTTCCCGCGGCCCCGGTTCGACGAGGGGTACGGCCGCTACGAGGGCCGTTTCGAAGGCCGCGACTACGAGGACCTCAGGGACCCGCGCGGCGAGCCCGCCGACTACCCCCCGCCCGGCGGCTATCGTGGCGGCTACGCCGACGAGGGCCGCTACGGCCCCGTCCACCCGCGCGAGTTCGAACGGCCCGAGATGAGCCGGCCGCGGCTCGGCTCGTGGTTGCGGAATTCCACCCGCGGTGCGCTGGCGATGGACCCGCGCCGCATGGCGATGCTGTTCGAGGAGGGCAGCCCGCTGTCGAAGATCACCACGCTGCGGCCCAAGGACTACAGCGAGGCGCGCACCATCGGCGAGCGCTTCCGCGACGGCACCCCGGTGATCATGGACCTGGTGTCGATGGACAACGCCGACGCCAAGCGGCTGGTCGACTTCGCCGCCGGCCTGGCCTTCGCGCTCCGGGGGTCGTTCGACAAGGTCGCGACCAAGGTGTTCCTGTTGTCGCCCGCCGACGTCGACGTGTCACCGGAGGAGCGTCGCCGGATCGCCGAAACCGGGTTCTACGCCTACCAGTAGACGCACCCGTTCCGCCGCTCGGCGGGGTCGGCGCACGTGAGATGTGTGCCCGCACCCGAGAATCGGTAGGCTGGCGCCTGACATCGGGTCATCTCATCGGTAAGGTCGGGGCTCCAGTTGGTGCTGTTTTTTCAGATCCTTGGGTTCGCGCTGTTCATCTTCTGGCTGCTGCTCATCGCCCGGGTCGTCGTCGAGTTCATCCGCTCGTTCAGCCGCGACTGGCATCCCACCGGCATCACCGTGGTGATCCTGGAGATCATCATGTCGATCACCGACCCCCCGGTGAAGCTGCTGCGGCGGCTGATCCCGCAGCTCACCATCGGGGCGGTGCGCTTCGACCTGTCGATCATGGTGCTGCTGCTGGTCGCGTTCATCGGCATGCAACTGGCGTTCGGCGCGGCGGCATGATCGGTGCTGAGAGCGCGCGCCGCGGCCCGGAGACGGTTCGGCCACGTTTTAGCGTCGGTTCGGCCGCCGCAATTTAAAAATTTTAAGGGTTTGGATTTTATTGGTCTTAGTGTGTGAAATAGGTTCTTATTTATTGGGCTAATCGGCTACCGCCGAGTCTGGTGTGACAGGATGGACGGCAGTTGCACGACGGCAACCACTCCGTTCTACACTTTCCAGATCGTTTGACAGGAACTCGAGGGGACGAACAATGCCGCTTACACCAGCCGACGTCCACAATGTGGCGTTCAGTAAGCCGCCGATCGGCAAGCGCGGTTACAACGAAGACGAGGTCGACGCCTTTCTCGACCTGGTGGAAAACGAGCTGACGCGGCTCATCGAGGAGAACTCCGATCTGCGTCAACGGATCGAGGAGCTGGACCGCGAGCTGGCCGCCGGTGGGGGCGGCGGCGCAGCTCAGCCCACCCAGGCGATCCCGACCTTCGAGCCCGAGCCCGAGCCGGTCAAGCCTGCGCCGGTCGTCGCGCCGGCGGCGCCGGCGGCGTCCCAGGGGACCAACGAGGAACAGGCCATGAAGGCCGCCCGGGTGCTGACCCTGGCCCAGGACACCGCCGACCGGTTGACCAGCAACGCCAAGGCCGAGTCCGAGAAGATGCTGGCCGATGCGCGGGCCAACGCCGATCAGATCCTCAGCGAGGCCCGGCACACCGCCGAGACCACGGTCACCGAGGCCCGCCAGCGCGCCGACGCGATGCTGGCCGACGCGCAGAGCCGCTCGGAGACGCAGCTGCGCCAGGCGCAGGAGAAGGCCGACGCCCTGCAGGCCGACGCCGAGCGCAAGCATTCCGAGATCATGGGAACCATCAACCAGCAGCGCACCGTGCTGGAAGGCCGCCTCGAGCAGCTCCGCACCTTCGAACGCGAATACCGCACCCGGCTCAAGACCTACCTGGAATCCCAGCTGGAGGAACTCGGCCAGCGTGGATCGGCGGCGCCCGTCGACTCGAGCGCCGACGCCGGCGGGTTCGACCAGTTCAATCGGGGTAATAACTAGCCGGGCGATCGTGCCGGGGTACTCGCCGGGGCTCCCGTTCGGCACACTAGCCTGCACTAGACCTGGCAGTCCCCGTCTTCGGCTGGAGGATGACCGATGCTGATCATTGCGCTGGTACTCGCCCTGATCGGGCTCGTCGCCCTGGTGTTCGCGGTGGTCACCAGCAACGAGCTGGTCGCCTGGGTGTGCATCGGCGCCAGCGTTCTGGGCGTGGTGTTGCTGATCATCGACGCGTTGCGGGAACGCCAGCGTCGTGACGCCGACGGCGCAGCACACGACGTGGAAGAACCCGGGCATGACGGGGAAGCCCCGGTCGACTACCCCGAAGAGGCCCCCGACGAGGGGGAGCGGCCCGCGGTCGAGGACACCGCCGACGAGTCGTCCCAGGGCCTCGAGTCCAGCGAGGACCGGGCCACCTAGTACTTCAGCGTTCTTCAGCGGGTCGGCGTAGTCAGCAGCTCGCGAACCTCATCGTCGGTGACCTGGCGAAAGTCTGCGTAGACCTGCCCGACGGCTTCGAACCCGGGTGGCATGGAGGCGCACACCACCTCGTCGGCTTCCCGCCCGATTTCGCGGCAGGTCGACGCCGGTCCGACCGGCACCGCGACGACGATCGACAGCGGCCCCGCGGCCCGCACGGCCCGGACGGCGGCCAGCATGCTGGCGCCGGTGGCGATGCCGTCGTCGACCAGGATCACGACCTTGCCGCGCGGGTCGGCGCCGGGGCGGCCGCCCCGGTAGGCCTGCTCGCGCCGGTTGAGTTCGGCGGTCTCGCTGGCGATCACCTCGCGCACCTGGTCGTCGGTGATGTGCAGGCTGGAAACCACGTTGTCGTTCATCACCACCCCGCCGCCGCTGGCCAGCGCGCCCATCGCCAGCTCCGACCAACGCGGAACCCCCAGCTTGCGCACCAGAAACACGTCCAGCGGGGCGTGCAATGCCGAGGCGATCTCCCAGGCCACCGGCACGCCGCCCCGCGCCAGCCCGAAGACCAGCACGTCGTCCCTGTCCCGATAGGAGGCCAACTCCTCGGCCAGCGCGCGGCCCGCCTCACGACGATCACGGTAGATGCGCGCCGTCGCTCGCCGGAGGAAGCCGCTGGGTGGGTTCATTGGTCGCTCTCCAGGCTAACGCCGAGCTAACTCGATTGCTCTAGTACGTCGCACGTACTAACGTGGCGGGCATGGCAAGGCCGAACGATCCCGGCGTGCTGATCCTGACGAGCCTGGCCTCGGGTCCCAAGCACGGGTACGCGCTGGCCCGCGATATCGAGGAGTTCTCCGGTGCGGCGCTGGGGCCCGGAACTCTCTACGGGGCGATCACCCGGCTCGAGGAGCGGGGCCTCATCGAGCCGCTGCAACACGACCAGCGGCGGCGGCCGTACCGGTTGACGGCGGCCGGGCAGGCCGAACTTGCTGCTGCCGTAAGGGAATTGGGCGCGATCGCCGACGAGGGCGCGCGCCGGCTGGGCATGCCGTTGCGGTCCCCGCGGCCGGGCTGGTCGGTGTGAACGCCGACGACGCGCGGCGGGCGCTGCGCTGGTATCCGCGGGCCTGGCGCCGCCGCTACGGCGACGAGCTGGTGGCCTTGCTGGAAGACATGTACGGCGACGAGCTGGTGGCCTTGCTGGAAGACATGTACGGCGACGAGCCGCTATCCCGGCACTGCCGGGCATCGCTGTTCTGGTCAGGCACGATCGAAAGGATCCACGAGATGGGCCGGCGCTTTCGCAGAACGTACACGGGATACAGCATCGGCTGCGCGATCGTGTGGGCCGTCATCCTGGCCGGGGTGTCGTCGACGGCCGGCACCGCCACCCGGCACACGCTGATGCTCGTTTTCGGGGGATGGTGGATCGGGTGGCTGTCGGCCACGATCGCGCGAGCCGTCTACCCGCCGCCGAAACGCCACATCGCGCCGTAAAACCGGTGTCCGAAAAGGGGCTAGCCACTTACGCCACGGGTCCCGACCTGAAGAACCGGTACCTGACCGTCGTCCGTGCCGGGGTTGACCCACTCTGATGTCGAGCGCTCGGATCAAGGGTCGAGTTGGGCGGGGGCGACGCGGCACCCGACGGCTTGGGCTCCGGTGTGCAGGCGTCGGTCCCAGACGGCGACGATCAGGTCGGGATCGCCGACGGCCAACGCGCTGGCCAGATGAACTGCGTCGGCTCCTCGCAAGGCATGGGATCGAGCGAGGTGGCCGGCGTGCTGTTCAACCGTCGCGGTGAGTTCGACTGGGCGGGTCGCGGCCCAGAAGTCGGCCAACCCATGCTCGGCATCGGCGAGCTCATCTTCGGTTAGGTCGTGATTGCGGGCGGCCGCAGCGAGTGCGGCGCGCACTTCGGGGTAGGCCAAACGGCTGGACAATGCGGCGTCGCAGCCGTCCCATAGCGCGGTTGCCAGCGCGCTCCCCGGCTCAGTGGTGAGAAGTTTGACGAAGGCGCTGGCGTCGAAGTAAACGAGCGGCACCTGTCAGCGCCGCTGGTCGCTGACCCGGTCAGACACCGGCCGTCGCGGTCGGGGCCCGCGCCGACCCGCAGCGACGGGCCGCTGCGCGGTGGCCTTGCCAATCACGCCTTCGGCCGTGAGACGCTCCAAGGTGCCTGCGCTGTCCAGTGGAGTCAGTCGCGCGACCGGAATCCCACGGTCGGTGATGACGACCTCACGACCAGCCCGCGCTCGATCCAGCCACTCGCTGAGGTGCGCGCGCAACTCGGTCACGGATACGTCCATATCCCCAACTGTACACTCACGGAGCCTTGATTTTGTACATGTCGCCGCTGAGTGCAGCAACGACCCACGTGACCGAGGTCTGTTCAAATACCTCCGATTCACGTCTTGCCAATTCAAGCTCAGGCGACAACTGCGCCCACACACGAGGCGGGCAAATGCGGGCGGACGGCCGACGCGCGTCGTGTCGCCGATTGTGTGATCGTCGCCGGTTCTAGCGAACCCGCGTGGAATCACACTCCATCGGCTCGGATGTGAATGCGAGCATTCACATCGCTGGCCTCAGTCGTGTCGCCGGATGTGTCCGAGGGGGTCTGTGGTTCATTGACATAGAGGACAGATGTCTCCCGACATAGAGGACAGCCCAGTTATCGCGAGGTGTCCTCAT
>NZ_LZJH01000139.1:0-659 GCF_001666745.1 Mycobacterium sp. E2699
GCGCTCCCGGGCGTCCTCGACGATGTCATTTATGATGTCGCGCAACGCTTTTGACCCCGGATTCCGTGTCCGGCCGCTGCGTGGGTGTGCCGACATTTCGGCTCGCATCGTCCGATCGAACGCGGCCAGATACGGATACTCGCGCAGCAACCGGCCCAGCTCCTCCAGCACCGCCTCGAGGCGGTCGACGACGTCACCGGAGCGGTCGGCGGCCTCGCGTAGCCGTCGGGATGCGATCAGGTCGATTTCCGCGACCGTCGCCGCGAGCAGCTCCGACTTGTTCGGAAAATAGTGATAGAGGCTGCCGCTGGTCATGTCGGCGGCCCGGGCGATCTCGCGGATGGTGGCCTTGGAGTAGCCGCGCTGGGCGACACAGCGCATGGTGGCGACGAGGAGCCGGCGGCGGGTCTCCTCGCCGCTGGCGCCGACGGGGCGACCCAGCTGCGCCCGCGTCATGCTGATGTCCTCACTCCTGCGTCCTTTTGAGCGGCTCCCTCGAATATAATCGGGCGATCAATTATCCTCCGGCTTCGCCATCCCAGCTCGGCCGCCCAGTCGGCGCCAGCGGCGAGCAGACCCGTGCCCGAATCATCGCCTCGGCGATGCGCTGCGTGGCCGAAGTGGGCCACTCGAAGGCGACGATTCGCGAGATCGCCCGG
>NZ_LZJH01000140.1:0-630 GCF_001666745.1 Mycobacterium sp. E2699
CCGCGCTGGGCGAGATAGCGCATGGTGGCGACGAGGAGCCGGCGGCGGGTCTCCTCGCCGCTGGCGCCGACGGGGCGACCCAGCTGCGCCCGCGTCATGCTGATGTCCTCACTCCTGCGTCCTTTTGAGCGGCTCCCTCGAATATAATCGGGCGATCAATTATCCTCCGGCTTCGCCATCCCAGCTCGGCCGCCCCGTCGGCGCCAGCGGCGAGGAGACCCGCCGCCGGCTCCTCGTCGCCACCATGCGCTGTGTCGCCCAGCGCGGCTACTCCAAGGCCACCATCCGCGAGATCGCCCGGACCGCGGAGGTGACCAGCGCCAGCCTGTACAACTACTTCCCCAACAAGTCGGAGCTGATCAAGGCGGCCGTCGCGGCCAGAACCGAGGTCGCCCTGCCACGGCTGCGCCGGGCCGCCGCCCGTCCCGGCGGCGTCGTCGACCGAATCGAAGCGGTGCTCGACGAATCGG
Source organism: Mycobacterium sp. E2699 (assembly GCF_001666745.1). Taxonomy (NCBI): domain Bacteria; kingdom Bacillati; phylum Actinomycetota; class Actinomycetes; order Mycobacteriales; family Mycobacteriaceae; genus Mycobacterium; species Mycobacterium sp. E2699. The sequence goes on from NZ_LZJH01000140.1 coordinate 471, forward strand.
GAAAGTTGATGCGCGAGTTCCCGGACCTCGCGGCTTTCGAGTGGGCGATCCGGGCCGAAAGCCTGCTCGAATCCCAAATCGACGGCGGCCGGACACGGAATCCGGGGTCAAAAGCGTTGCGCGACATCATAAATGACATCGTCGAGGACGCCCGGGAGCG
>NZ_LZJH01000141.1:0-585 GCF_001666745.1 Mycobacterium sp. E2699
ACATGGCAACACGTTTTATGACCGACCCGCACGAGATGCGGGCGATGGCGGGCCGTTTCGAGGTCCACGCGCAGACCGTTGAGGACGAGGCCCGCAAGATGTGGGCGTCGTCGATGAACATCGCCGGTGCCGGCTGGAGTGGCCAGGCGCAGGCGACCTCCTACGACACCATGGGTCAGATGAATCAGGCCTTCCGCAACATCGTGAACATGCTGCACGGTGTGCGTGACGGGCTGATCCGCGACGCCAACAACTACGAGCAGCAAGAGCAGGCCTCGCAGCAGATCCTCGGCAGCTAGCCCAACGGCGCTGTCGTCCAACAACTTCCAAGACTTGAAAGGACGTAAACATGACCATCAATTACCAGTTTGGCGACGTCGACGCCCACGGCGCGACGATTCGCGCCCAGGCCGCGTCGTTGGAGGCCGAGCACCAGTCCATCGTCCGCGATGTGCTGGCCGCTGGTGACTTCTGGGGTGGCGCCGGTTCGGTGGCCTGCCAGGAGTTCATCACCCAGTTGGGTCGTAACTTCCAGGTGATTTACGAGCAGGCCAACGCCCACGGCCAGAAGGTGCAGAGCGCCGG
>NZ_LZJH01000142.1:0-788 GCF_001666745.1 Mycobacterium sp. E2699
ATCCTGCTGGCCGGCACCGCGATCGTCTCCTACTTTCTCGGCGACAGCATGCAGGCGATCATCATCGGCGTGATCCTGGCGGCCAGCATCGGCTTGGGGTTCGTCAACGAGTATCGGGCCGAGCGGGCCGCCGCCGACCTGCACGCGGCCGTGCACCACAACGCCGTGGTGCGCCGCGACTCGAAGTTCGTCACGATCGGCGTCACCGACCTGGTGCCCGGTGACGTGGTCCGCCTGTCGCTGGGCGAGGCCGTGCCCGCCGACGTCCGGCTGATCGACGTCACCGGCCTGGAATGCGACGAGAGCATCCTGACCGGCGAGTCGACGGGCTCGGAGAAATCGCCGCAGCCTGTGCCGGCCGGCGCCGAGCTGGCCGAATCGACCGACCTCGCTTTCATGGGCACCATCGTGAGCGCCGGGGAGGGCACCGGGGTGGTGTACGCCACCGGCAGGGATGCCGAATTCGGCCGCATCGCAGCGGGTTTGGACAAGCGCCAACCCGAGACCGATTTCCAGGTGGGGCTGCGCCGGTTCTCCTACCTGCTGCTGCAGGTCGCGATCGCGCTGATGGTGGTCATCCTGGTCAGCAACCTGCTGCTGCACAAGCCGATCATCGATTCGGTGCTGTTCTCGCTGGCGATCGCGGTCGGCATCACGCCGCAGCTGCTGCCCGCCGTGGTGAGCACCAGCCTGGCGACGGGATCGCGACAGCTGGCCAAGGCCAAGGTCCTGGTCAAACGCCTGGTCTGCATCGAAGACTTCGGCGACATCGACATCCTGATCACCGA